>DUJI01000247.1 GCA_013329855.1 Thermoplasmata archaeon
TTCTGGAGACGCTCGAGCATCTCGGTCACGCTCGAGGGCGCCACCTTCAGGTAGTGGGAGATCTCGCCCGTCTTGGCCGTTCCGTGGTTCTGCTGGGAGAGCAGGTAGATGTACTTCAGGTACATCTCCACGTTCTCCGTCAACTCGAGTGCCTTCGGCATGCTTTCGGCTCCCCCAAAATGGTTGTCCATCCATAAAAACCCCTGTCCGAACGAGGGGGAGGATATGTACTGTACTTTCGTTAGGCCTAACGTTCCCGGAGGACGCCACGTGGCGATTTAGGCTGGTCCGGCGACCAGTTAGGTCGACCTAACTGTTAAATAATACGCCGTTATAAACGCCTTCTCGGCCGGAGAGACGTACGTGGCGACCGCAGGTCTGGCACCCGGAATCATCATCGGCCTCCGGGAGGGGCTCGAAGCGGCCCTCGTCGTCGGGATCATCCTGGGATACCTTGTGAAGATCGGGAAGCCTGGCCTGCGGCGGTACGTCTACGGCGGCACGGCCGGCGCGTTCGCCGCGAGCGCGACCCTGGCCGGGGTCCTCTTCGCGCTGGGGGCCGTGTTCGAGGGGCCCGCAGAGGCCGCCTTCGAGGGCTTCGCGCTCATCCTCGCCGTGGTCGTCCTGACTTCCATGGTCTTCTGGATGATGAAGGCGTCCAAGGACATCTCCGTGCACGTCCAGGAACGGATCGACGCGTACCTGGGCGGGAGCAAGCTCCTGGGCCTCGTCATCCTCTCGTTCCTCGTGGTCTTCCGCGAGGGGGTCGAGACAGCCCTCCTCATGTTCGGCGCGGGAACGGAGACCTCACCCGCGGACGCCACCGTCGGCGTCGGCATCGGGCTGCTCATCGCGGGCGTCCTGGGGGTCGGGATCATGCGGCTCTCCTGGCGCATCCCGCTCCATCGGTTCTTCCAGGTCACCGGCGTCGCCCTGGTCGTCATCGGCGCGGGCCTGTTCGCGACGGGCGTCGGCGAGCTCCAGGAGGCGTTCGGCGTGGCCTTGGGCAGCGGACTTGTCTACAATCTGAGCGCGGTCTTCTCGTCGGGTCCCGAGAATCCCCTGGGCTACCTCCTCCGCGGGATCGTGGGATACAACGACGCCCCCACGGTCCTCGAGTCCGTGGCCTACGTCGCCTATTGGGGCTTCACCGTGGCCGTGTATCTGGGCATACGCAACGGGAAGATCGCGGTCGTCACGGATCCCCTGCGGAGGCTCTGGCGGTCCCTGGTCCCGAGCCGGCGCAAGGTTCCCGGTGAGCAATCCTAGGCGGACGGAACCCTCCGGGCTCTCCGCCGGGGCGACAAGTAGGGCGCACCCGCCGAGGAGCGGGCGCCTCGGTCCTCAGGACCGGACTACGGGTTAATCTTGATGGCTTTCGTCGGGCAGGCCGTCTCGCAGGCCATGCAGTCGATGCAGTCCGACTCCCGGATGGGCTCCGACTTGTCCGTGCGGTACTGGTTGTACTGGTCGCTACCCTTCTCCATGACGAGGTCGTTCCCGGTCCCCTTCTTGCCCGGGTTGTAGTTCCACTCGAACACGTCGACGGGGCAGACGTCCATGCACACGCCGTCGGCCACACAGGCCTCCCAGTCCACCGCGACGTGGGTGCCGTGGATCCCGAGCTTCGTGGGATACGGGCTGCCGTTGGCGTCGTTGCGCTGCACGCCCTCGCCCAGGACCTTGTGGTTGTTGTGGGTACCCGTCTCCGGATACTCGTCGGGCTTGTTCATGAAATCCGGGTCGATCGGCTTGGGTGCGTAGTCCACCTCGCGGGTCATTTGACTGCCTCCAAACGATGTGAGGCCCGGTCCCTCGGAGGGGGCCGGGCGCGTTTGGAATACGCCTTCCCCTTTTGAGGATTCCGGTATTACGTCATGGGAATCGTTCGCGCGCCGCCCTGATATGCGCTAGCGGTGCACGGATGTGCTCCGCCTCGGGAGGATTGGCGAAAGCTATTTCCCGGCGCGGACGCTCGCAGGCGCATGGCTCGAAGGGATCGAGGGACGGCGACCCGCGCGATCCACGGGCGCCGCCGCAAGGGCTTCGCGCCCCTCGTCACGCCCATCTACGCCAATTCGACGTGGGCGCTCGAGTCGGTCCGCCAGGGCGCCGAGTTCTCCCATGCGACGGCCCCCGAGGCCTTCTACACGCGGTGGGGCAACCCCACCCTGCGGGACCTGGAAGGCGTCCTCGCGGACCTCGAAGGCGGGGCCCGCGGCCTGGTGACCGGCTCGGGCATGGGGGCGATCGCCTCCGCGATCCTCTCCTCGGTGGACGCGGGCGACCACGTGGTCGCCGGGGCCAGTCTGTACACCGCGACCACGGAGATTTTCACGCGGATGCTGCCCCGGTTCGGGGTGCGGACGACCTTCGTCGACCCGCGCCGCTCCGGTGCGTGGACCGAGGCGGCGACCCCGGAGACGCGACTCGTCTATATCGAGACGCCCGCGAACCCGACCATGATGATCACGGATTTCCGCGAGGCCGTGAAGGCCGCCCACGCGGTCGGCGCGACGGTCCTCGCGGACAACACGTTCGCCTCGCCGGTCAACCAGCGGCCGATTGAGTTCGGCGTGGACGCCGTCCTGCACAGCGCCACGAAGTATCTGGGCGGCCACAGCGACGTGGTCGCCGGCGCCGTGGTGACGAGGACGCCGCGGCTGTACGAGCGCATCTGGTTCAACTACAAGATGCTTGGACCCGCCCTGGGCCCCTTCGAGGGCTTCCTGGTCCGGCGCGGCGTGAAGTCGCTCCCGCTCCGGATGCGGCAGCACAACGCAAACGCCCAAGTGCTCGCCGAGTTCCTGGAGAACCATCCTGCGGTCCGCGTGGTCCATTACCCCGGCCTCCGCTCGTTCCCGCAGCACGCCCTCGCCAAGCGACAGATGGACGGATTCGGGGCCATGCTGAGCTTCGAGCTGAAGCGGGGCTACCGGGCCGGGAAACGCTTCGTGGAGCGCGTGCGGGTCGCCACCCTGGCCGTGAGCCTGGGGGGCATGGAGACCCTGGTCCAACATCCCGCTTCCATGACCCACGGCCCCCTGACGGACGAGGAGCGGCGCACGGGCGGGGTCACGGAGGGGCTCGTCCGCGTCAGCGTGGGTCTCGAGGATGCGGACGACCTAATCGAGGACTTCGGCCAGGCCCTGCGGGCCGCGTCACGTTGACCCCGCCGGGCTAGCGCAGCACGCCCTCGAACCGGAGCAGCTTCTTCTTGTACCCCAGGCCGCCCGTGAACCCGCCCAGGCTGTCCCAGCCCACGACGCGGTGGCAAGGGATGACGATGCCGACGGGGTTCTTCCCGAGGGCGTTGCCGACGGCCCGCTGGGCGTTGGGGGTCCCGATCGCCTTGGCGATCTGCCCGTACGTGGCCACCTTCCCGAAGGGGATGTGCCGCGTCGCCTCGTAGACGCGCCGCTCGAACGGCGTGCACGCGCTCAGGTCCACGGGAATGTCGCGGAGGTCCTTCCTCCTTCCGTGGAAGTACTCCTGAAGTTCCTTGCTGATCGGGTCCGGGGCGTGCCGGGTGGGCTTGGCCCGCGTGAAGCTGAGTTCGCGGAGCCGTCCCGCTTCCGTGACCAGCTCGACCCTCCCGAGGGGCGTGGACAACACGCGCCGTTCCATGGTCGCACCGCCTCCCGGTAGGGAACGAGCCGATATGGCCTTTGTCCCGGCCAGTGCAGGGTGTCCTTGGCCGTGATCAGGACTTCGTGGCCACGCCCAGCCGCTCGGCGAGGGCATCCAGCTCTTCCTCCCTCTTGCGGAGCTTCTCCTCCCGGTCCAGGAGCTCGAGTGCCTTCTTCTGGATGATCTTGACGCGGTTCTCGATGTCCCGCTTCCAGTCGTCCATGTCCGCGGCGGACTTGCCCGATTTCTCCAGGTCCGCGAGTTCGGTCCGGAGCTTCTCCGTCTCCTGCTTGGCCTTTTCGAGCTGGGCCGTCATCTCTTCCTTCTCCGCGTCAAGGGCGCGTTCCTTCTGGTCCAGGATCTGGGCACGCGTCTCGAGGCTCTGACCCTGCTCCTCGGCCTTGTGCTCGCGTCCGCGGATCTTCTCCTCGCGGTCCAAGACGTCGAGCGCCTTCTTCTGGAGGAACCGCATGTTCTTGGCGACCTCCGCCTGCATCGCCTCGGCCTGCGCCTTCAGCTTCTCCGCCTCTGCGTGGAGCGCCTCGGCTTCCTTCCGCGTCTGCGCGGCCACGCTGTGATCCTCATTGGCCTGGGCCGCGCGGGCCTCGTGTTCCTTCTTCAGACGCTCCAGGGTCCGCATGCCTTCCATGACCTCCGTGTCGCGCTGAGCGAGGTCCCGCTCGCGCTTCGCGAACGTCTCCTCCTTGGAGGCGAAGGTCCGCTCCCGGGTCACGATTTCCGCATCCTTGTGGTTCAGATCCTCCATGAGGTTGTCGGCCCGCTGGAGTTCCGTCGTCAACACCTGCTCGCGCTTCGTGACATCGGCCAGCTTAGCCTCCACGGCGGCCCGGCGTGACGCGGCCTCCGCCTCGCGCTTGTCCAGCTGTGCCGCCAAGGATGCGAGTCGGTCGGCCTCCTGATCCAGGGTCGCTTTTCGCGCCTTGAGGTCGTCTGCGGCCTGCGTCCCCTTCCGCTCGATTTCGGCCAGCCGCGCCTGGACGCCGTCCAGCTCCTTCGCCCGGGACGCGAGTTCCATCTCCTTCGCGGCCAGCTTGCCGGAGGCATCCCGGAGTTGGGTCATCTGCACTTGGAGGTCCTTCTCGGCCTTCTCGGCCTCCGTCCGCCGGCGCTCCAGCGCGGCCTGGGCCGCGGCCAGCTCCTCGCCCTGCCGTTTCGCCGCCTTCTCCGCCTCGGCGGCCATGTAGGTCCGACGCTGGGCATCCTCGATGAGCCGCTCCGATTGCTGGGTCTGCTCGGCCGCCGCGTCCCGCGTCGCCTCGAGCTGCTTCAATTCCTCGCTGCGTCGGGCCGCCCAGCCCGCCTTCTCGGACTCAAAGGCCTGGCGCGCCTTGAGCAGGTCGTCCTCCATGGTCTTGAGCTCCCCGGCCCGCTTGTCCGAGCGTGCCGACGCGGCGTCAATCTCCGACGCCTTCGCGGCATGGCTCTTGGCCTGGGCCTCGAGGCGCGTGCGCTCGATCTGGAGTTGAGTGGCCAGGGCGTTGAGGCTGTGCTCCTTCTGCTCGAGGTCCTCCATGCGCCGGTTGAGTTCGGCCTGGCGGGTCTCCGCGCTCGCCGCGAGCTGGGCCTCCTGGGTCTTCAGGTTCGCTTGGCGGTCCTGCCACTCCCCCTGACGAGCGACCGCCTCGGCCTCGAACTTCTGGACGTTCCCGTCGAACGACGCCCGGCGCGCGTTCAGCTCCTCCAGGTTCTGGGACAGCGTCTTGTCCCGGGCGTCCAAGTCAGCCACTCGGGTCTCGGCCTGTCGTTCGCGTGACTCGATCTCCCGGATGCGGGCCTCCAGGTCGTGCTCTTCGGCCCGGAGCTCATCCTCGCGGGCAGCGACCGCCTTCTCCCGGCTGGCCATCTCCTTGGCCTTCGCGCCCAGCTTGTCCTGCAACGCGGTGGATTCCCGCTCAAGCCGCTCCCGCTCGGAGAGGAGGTCCGCCTCCTTCGCGGCGAGGGACTGCCGGACCGCGTCCATCTCCGTCCGGGCTCGAGTCGATTCCGCGTCGAAGCGCTCCCGCGCCTGGCCCAGCTCGAGCTGCTTCGATTCGAGCTGCTTCTCGCTCGCCTGGAGATCCACGCGTTCGCGGGCGACCCGGTCCTCATCCTTCCCGAGGGCGTCCTCCCGGTTTGCGATCAGGGCCTCGCGCGAGGCCAGGTCGGCCTCCCTCTGATCGAGCGCCTGCTGGCGTGCCTGCAGGTCGGCCTCCCGATCCTTGACCTTCTGGATCTGGGTGGCGAGCTCGCGCTCGGACTGGGCCTTCCGGCCCGCGAGGTCCGCCTCCATGGCCTGGAGGGCCTCCGTCCGCTTCTCGAGCTCGATGGACTGGTTGGCCGCCTCCTCTCGGAGGCTCCGGTCGCGGGACTCAATCTCCAGGGAGCGCTGCTCGAGCTCCGCGCGCAGTCGCTCGCCTTCCGACTTGAGCTCGCTCGCGGCCTTGAGGTTCTCGGCGGCGACCTTCTCCCGCTTCCCGATCTCGGTCTCGTTCCGCGCGACCCATTCGATGTCGGTCTGGACCTTGGCCTCCCGCTGCTTGACCTCGTCCTCCCGCTGCTCGACGCGGATCATCCGGCCAGCCCAGGATTCGCGCAGGTCCTGCATTTCCTTCTCGAAGGTCTCCCGCTGCTCCTTCAGGAGGGCCTGCTCCGACTCCAGGGTGGACTGCCAGACATGGAGTTCCTCGCCCTTCCGGGCCTCCTCGTCGCGGAACTTCGCGTTCTTCGCCTCGAGGTCTCGCGCCATGGCGGCCAGCTCGGTCTTGCGGCCCTCGAGCTCCGCGCGGGCCTTGTCCAGCTTGTCGCTCTCGATCTCGAGGGTCTCTTCCCGGGCGGCGAGCTCCGCGAGGTGCTTCGCATGCTCCTCACCCTGGGCGCGGATCTCGGCCACCCGGTCCGCCAAGGTCTGTTCCTTCGCCTCCAGCTCGATCTCCTTGGAGGCGATCCACTGGCTCTTCTCGGCACGGTGGGCATCGAAGTCCTCGCGATCCGTCGTCAGCTGCATCCGGGACTCTCCGAGGGCCCGCTCCTGCGCCGCGAGGTCCTCCTTGCGGCGCTCCATGTCGAGCTCGAAGGACGCGATCTTGCCCTCGAGCTCCTTGTGCTCGGATTCGAAGGCCCCCTTGGCATCCTGGAGGATCATCTTCTCCTGGGCCAGGGCCGTCTCCTTCTCCTTGATCGTCTCCATACCCTGCTGGATCTCCAGCGCCTTCTTCTCCACGAGCTCCTCTTGAGACTGGAACGCGGTCCGCTCGTCCGCGAGCGCCTTCTCCCGCGACGCGAGATCGCTCTCCTTGCCGAGGAGCTCCGTTTCGCGGGGACCTAGGTTTTCCTTCAGGTCGTTCAGGTCCTTCGTCCGATTCGCGATGTCCGCCTCCTGTCCCGCGAGCGCGGCGGCCTTGGCGTCGAGTGCCTTGCGTTCCTCCACCGCCTCCCGGGTCACGTCGTCCAGGGACCGGCGCTCGTCGGCCAGCTCCTGGGTCCGAGTCGTCAGGGCGGACTCCTGGGTCTGGATCTCCGCCGTCTTTTCGCGGAGCTGGGTCTCTTGCTCCTCCAGGGTCGCGGTCCGCTGCTCCAGAGATGCCTCCCGTCCCGACAGGTCGGATTCGCGCTCGCTCAGGCCCCGCTCCCGCGATGCGAGCTCTTCCTCCGTGGTCTTGAGCCGGTCCGAGGTCGCCACGGTGGCCTTCTCTCTCGATTCCACCTCGACGAGTCGGGTCTGCAGCGCCTGCTCCCGCTGGTCCAACTGGACGGAGAGGTCGTCGAGGGACTTGCGCTCCTCGGCGAGCTCCTCCTCGAGCTTGCCGACGTTCTCGGCCTTGGCCTGGTAGTCCTGGAGATCCGACGTGAGCTTGGATTCCGCGGCCTCCAGGTTGGCCTGCTTCTCCGTGAGCCGTGCGTCCGTCTCGGTAACGGCCGATTCCCGGGCGGCGAGCTTCTTCTCCTTGGGCGCGAGGCGCGACCGACGGTCCTCGAGGTCCTGGGACGTCGCCTCGAGTTCCTGGCGCTGCGCCGCGAGCTCCTGAGAGTCCCGGTCCAAGGACGCGCGCAGGCCCTCGACCTCGCGCGCCTGGTCGTCCAGGGTCTTCCGAGACGCTTCGACTTCCCGTTCGCGGGAACGCAGGTCCACATCCTGCGCCCGCAGGCTCCGGGACTCCGCGTCGAGCTTCCCCCGGGCCATGGTGAACGCGTTGACCATGTCCCCGAAGACGCGCGCGCGGGTCTGCAGGTCCCCTCGTTCCTCCTCGACCTGCTGCCGGACCGCGTCGAGGCCCGTCTCCGCCGCGCGGACCTCCTCCGCGCGCTGCTTGATGCCGTCCTCGAACTTGTCTTGGACGCTCGCGAGCAGTCCCCGCGCGAACTCGACCTCCTGGACGTTCGCGGGCCCGATGGCGAGCATGATCAGGGAGAGCATGTCCCCGCGGACAGCACGCGCATGGTACCTGGATACCCGGACGTCCTTGTCCACGGCGTCCAGGGCTCCCGCCTGCTTGGCCTCGGCGTACGTGACCTTGCACTTGGGGTCCAGGGTGAATTCCCTGAGCAGTCGTCCGCGTTCGTCCACCAGGAAGGCCTTCGTCGGCCTCCAGCGCTGTCGTTGCGCAAACATGGCAATCACCACGATCAATGCCGTGGGGGGCATCGCGAGCACGTAGGGGGCCTGCCACCAGGGGGGCGGAGGAGGTTCCGCCACGGTCACCTGCATGCTCGGGTCCGACCCCAGCATCGTGAATTGGATGGTACCGGTCCGGTCGACGGTCCCGTCCTTGAAGGACGAGCCGTCCTTGGTCACATGATACAGGAATCCGGCGGTGTTCCCGCCGAGGGTCCACGTGATCGTCTGCGAGGTCTCGCTCGAGGTGTGGGTCCACGCGTACGAGGACCCGACGGTCCACGCGGTGAAAACGGAGATGGTCACGAGCGCGGTGCTGTCGCCGTTCGACACGGTCAGGCCCGTGACGTTGACGGATCCGTCCGCGAGGGTCCCCCCGGCGGTCAGGCTGTTGAACGTAATGCCTTGGTTCGTCTTGTTCAGCAGGGCCCCGGGGTTCACGGTCAGCACCGCGGCGGTCAGATCGGACCCCAGGGCGATGCTCCCGGCGACGGTCAGGGTCGCGAACTGCTGGCCCGACCCCAGCGTGAGGAACTGCCCCACTCCCGTGAACGTGACGGACGAGGAGGCGGAGGTCACCGCGGTTGCGGTGGACGTGTCCCAGGAGCCCGCGATGGTGACTACGGCGGAGTCCAACGTGAGCGTGGCGGGGCCCATGGACCCCAGGTTGTCCGCGAACGTGGGTATGGCCGCCGTGAGGGTGAGCGTCCCGGACCAGGCGATGTTCGAGGAGAAGACCACCGCGATTCCCGCGTTGACCGTGAGGCTGTGGAGCACCTGGGGAATCCGGACCGTTCCTCCGGACGCGTTCACGAG
>DUJI01000170.1 GCA_013329855.1 Thermoplasmata archaeon
CGCAGAACGTGAACGTGACGAACGGGATCCTCCAGGACGAGGTGCCGGTGGGCTGGAGCGTGGAGGAGGGGAGCTACCCCGTCCCGCCGGACCTCGTCGTGAACCACGCGGACGGCTCGATGACCCTGGAGTGGAACGTATCCCTCCCCGCGCCCGAGGTGAATGGCCAGGGGAACTTCTCGGCACCCACCCCGTACGCGACCGTGACGCGGTTCTACACCCTGGTCGCCCCCGCCATCGTGGGGTCCGTGGTCATGCCGCGAGCCCACACGGACACGTTCCGGACGGGGACGCCCGACGCGGAATCCGCGCCCGTGGTCATCGCCGGCAACCTGCCGCCCACGGCCAACGCCGGCGGACCGTACGCGGGGAACGAAGGGGACACAATCCTCCTGAACGCCTCGAGGTCCTCCGACCCGGAGGGAGATCCCCTCCTGTACCGCTGGTCCTTCACGGACAACGGTACGTGGGACACGCCCTGGTCCTCCTCCCCGACATCCGCGGTGACGTACACGGACGAGTTCTCGGGACGGGTCCGCGTCGAGGTCACGGACGGGGAGGCCATCGTGAACGCGACCGCGCCCGTGACCATCCTCAACGTCCCGCCTGTGATCCGGAGCCTCACCGCGAACGCGTCCGTCCGGGCGGACTTCCGCCTCGTGCTCGCGGGGGAGAAGGGCCACGATGCGACCTTCACCTTGCGTTCCGACGGCGTCCCGGTTGCGACCCTGCGGGTCACGCGCAGACCGGGCGACCCGGGCGACCAGTCCCAGGATACGGGGATGCTCAACCTCAGTGTCCTGAATCCGACCACCGCCACGGTCGTGTACACTCCGGCGGATGATCCGTCCAACGGACCGCCCAACGGCGACAATCCCGCGTGGCTCAACGTGTCCTTCCCGGATGGGACCTTCACCGTGCTGTTCCACAACTTCAACGTCCAGCACCAGGCCACGTGGACCTGGGATCTGGGCGACCTTCGGACGCGCCTCTCCCTGGGCGGCGTCACGCTCCGCGCGAACCTGTACGACCCGGGGGCGGACGCCCTCACGGCCCGTTGGGATTTCGGGGACGGGACGAACCTGACCCAGGTGTTCCCCAACGGTCCCGCGGCGGATGTGCCCGAGAACGTCGTGGGCGGTGCGGCGCCCATGGCGGTGACCGCCACCGTGGTCCACGCGTTCCCGGAAGACAAGACCTACACGGTGACCCTGACCGTGACCGACGCGGATGGCGCCTCGACCCAGGCCACGGTGACCGTGTCCCTGGCCTGACGGTAAAGGTTATCCGCCGCGCGGTGGGTGAAGCCACCCGTCATGATCGAGGACCACCGGATCCTGCACGGCGTCCACGTCGTGCTGCGACCCCTGTCCACGGGCGACCTGCGTCGGTGCGTGAAGTGGTTCAGCGACCCTCAGGTCACCCAGTTCCTGGGAAGGGCGGGACCCGTCACCTTGGCGGAGGAGGAGCGGTGGTACCATGACTACGTCCGTCACGGGGACGAGCAGATCTTCGCGATCGAGATCGACGGGCGCCACGTGGGCAACCTGGGACTCCATAAGGTGGACCGCGTCCACCGCAAGGCGGACCTCGGGATCGTGATCGGCGAGACGTCGTACTGGTCTCGAGGCTACGGCACGGACGCCCTCGAGACCGCCCTGCGGTACGGGTTCGACCAGTTGGGACTGAACAAGATTTCCCTGGATGTCCTCGAGGGCAACGCGCGGGCCATCCGCTCGTACGAGAAGTGCGGCTTCGTTCGGGAGGGGATCCACCGGGAGGACGTCTTCAAGGACGGCCGCTTCCTGAACGTGATTCGGATGAGCATCCTGGTCCGCGAATTCAGCGACCGGCGGCGCCCGGCTGCGTGAGGCACGTCAAAGCTCGAGGAGCTCCCGGGGCGCGGAGCTCATGTACCGGGCTCCCGCCTCCGTCACGAGCACGTCGTCCTCGATCCGCACGCCGCCGAAGCCCGGGATGTAGACGCCCGGTTCGTCCGTCATGACCATGTTGGACCTGAGGACGAGCTCGCTCGTGGTGAAGAGCCCGCCGCCGTCGTGCACCGCGAGGCCCACGGAGTGGCCCAGGCCGTGGATGAACCGCCCCTTGTACTTCGTGGAGTCGATCAGGGTGCGCGCCGCGGCGTCCACCGCCTTCCCTTTGACGCCCGGTTTCATCTTGGCGAGCGCGGCCTTCTGCGCGCGCGCGACCGTGTTGTACATGGACCGCTGCTCCTCGCTGGCCTTCCCCACGACCACGGTCCGGGTGACGTCGGAGCAGTACATGTGATAGAGGGAGCCGAAGTCGATCACGATGAGATCCCCCTTCCGGATTTTCCGCGGTCCCGCGGTGTAGTGGGGCTCCGCGCCGTTGGGTCCCGAGCCGACGATGGTCCGGAAGGACGGCCCCGTGGCCCCGTTCTGCTGCATGTGGTACACCAGCTCGGCGGCGATCTTCGCCTCCTGGACGCCCGGGCGGATGGCGGGAAGGGTCTCCTCGAAGGACTTGGAGGCGATGTCGCAGGCCTTCTGGATCAGCGCGACCTCCTCGTCGTCCTTCACGAGACGGGACTGCGTGACCGCCTCGGAGACGTCCACGAACTTGGCCGACTTGGGGGCGTACTTGCGCAACCGGTTGAACGCGTCGTGGGTGAGCTCCGCGGCGTTGATCCCGATCCGTCGGTGGCCGTCGAGCAGTTTGCGCAGGAGCCTGGCGGGTTCCTCGCGGTGGCGGAAGACGTGGAGGGGGAGGCCGCTCTTCTTGGCCGCCGCCTCCTCGAGCGCGGAGGTCATGATCTCCGCGCTTCCGTCCGGGTGGAGCCAGGCCGCGCAGCCTTCGAACAGGCCGTCCGTCAGCCCGGTCGCATAGAAGAAGGAGAGGTCGATGTGCGGGTCGACCGAGTTCATGAGGACGACGAGGTCCACGGGATCGCGGATGTTGCGGAAGATCTTCCTGACGCGTGCGCGCATGAGAACCGCCGCGAGGAAAGCGCCTCCGTAGTTAAAGGTTGGTCGCGCGGCGGCCGGGAAGGGTTTTATGGACCTCTGCCCGTGGCCCCGCCGTGCCGAAGCGGCGGCATCGGGGCATGGAACGGCGGATCGCCCTCGAGCGCATGGTCGTCCTCTTCGGCCTCGCGGAGAAGGAGGCGCTCCAGGGACACGGAGCCCGAGCCCGCCGGTACGTCGACCTCGCCCGGAAGATCGGGATGCGCTACAACGTGCGGACCCCGCCCGAGTTCAAGCGCCGTTTCTGCAAGGCGTGCCTCGCGTACTTCGTCCCCGGCGTGAACGCGCGGGTCCGCGTCGGGCGGGGACGGGTCGTGATCACGTGTACGGCCTGCGGCGCCATCCAGCGGCTCCCGTTCCGAACGGAGCAGGCCATCGCCCGCGCTCGGCGCAAGCCGGCTCAGTAGGACGTGGTCATGTCGATCTTGCCCGCCTTGCGGGCCAGGTACTCGCCGAGCTTGAAGACCCCGAGGCTGAGTCCGAAGAAGACCACGCTCGACAGGGCGAGGAATCCGAGGATGGTGAGGTTGTCGAAGCCGCTGAGCCCGGTCGGAACGCCGGACATGAGGCTTGCGGGAAGGAGCAGCCGGCGCGACAGGTCGAACCAGTACGTCAGGGGGATCGCCTTCCCGACGTCCTGGAGGAAGACGGGGAGGATGCTCAGCGGATAGAGCACCCCGCAGAACACGTAGAAGATGCCCGGGACGGCCTCGGCGAGCGTCTGGGTATGGCGCGCCATGAGGAACGTGACACCGCCCAACGTGATGCCGATGGCCAGGAGGCAGAAGAGGCCGAGGACGAGGCTCGCCACGAGCACGGGCAGGTCTTGCCACTCCAGGACGAGCGGCACGCCGAGGAACACGTAGCCGAAGGCCAGTGTGATGAGCACAGCAAAGGCCGACACGAGGATCTTGGAAAACGCGCGGCCCATGATGTAGACGTAGTAGCTGATCGGGGAGATGTACACGTAGCGGATCGTCTGGTACCACTCCCGGTCGGACTGGATGACCTGGAACGTGCCGAAGAGGACGGAGCCCACGAAGATGAAGAACGCGTTGCCCACGTACATGAAGGCGAAGAGCGCGGGGGCCGTGAAGTTGCCGATGGCCGCGAACACGACGTACATGAGGACCAGGATGAACGCGGCCGCGATGGGTTTGATGATGGAGTACACGACGAACAGCCACGGTTCCGTCCAGTTGGAGTCCATCTCCCATCCAAGCCAGGCGGCGACTTTGAACGTCCTCCAGAAGCCGCTCACTGATGACGTGAGGTCAGCTTCCCCTCTCGCTTCGCGAGATTCTCTAGGTACGCGAGGGCGTACCTTGCGAGGACCAGGAAGACGACGGCGAGCACGAGCAGGAGCTCGAGCTCGGTGACCGGCGGAAGGAGGGGGAGGGGCGCCGTCCCCGGCAGGGTGAGTTGCCGCAGGGCGTCGAGGCCCAGCATGGCCGGCACGACGCTCCCGGCGATGGCCACGATCGAGCCCCAGGGCGCCAGCCCGGGGTTGAACAGCCCGCCGACGGGGAAGTACATCCCGCTCGAGAAGAAGATCGGCTCCTCAAGGAGCGAGGAGAGGTTCCATGCCTCGCGGCCCCACAGGAGGTAGAGGGACGCGAACATCATCCCCATGCCGTAGAGGGCGATCAGGGTGACGAAGAAGACCGCGAGGAGCAGGAGGGGGTTAGCGACCTGGAAGACGACGCCGAACACGAGGACACCGGCGACCAGGGTGGACAGGGCTCGGACGGAGGTCATGAACATGCCGCCGACCGCCATGCCCGCGAGGAGGGCCATACGGCTCATCGGGGCCATCATGTAGATCTGGAGATTGCCGATCTCCTTCTCCCAGTACAGCTGGCTCGCCATGGACCAGAGGACGTTGAGCCAGAAGGCGACCATCGTGCCCCCGAGGACGACCGTCGCGACCAGGGCGTTCAGCTGCTGCCCCGCCTGGAGCAGGGCATCCGAGCAGCTCAAT
>DUJI01000310.1 GCA_013329855.1 Thermoplasmata archaeon
GGCCAGGCGATAGCGGACCATCATCCGGTTCCACGTGGCTGTTCATTCATAGCGTCTTCACTTGTCTGATGCACAATTTTAAGTAATACGTGTATTATTCATAATTGTGGCGCGGCGAATCCTGTATAGCCGTCACGCACGGCAGAGGATGATTCTCCGCGGCATCTCCGAACGGGAAGTCCATGACGCACTGCGGAAGGGAACGAAGAGGACCCAAGAAGGCAAGGTCGTCGCCGCCTACATGTACTTCGAGGTCGTCTATGTGGTGCGGAGAGAAGACGTATGGGTGATCACGGTTCAGTTCAGGTGGTGACATGATGGTCAAGTGTCCGGTTTGCAGCAAGGGGCAGTTGCACCGCGGCAAGGTCCGTGAGGAGATGTTCGGGGTCGACCTAGGCGAATACCCCGCCGAGGTTTGCGACTCCTGTGGAGAATCCTTCGTGGATCAGGACGCGATGAAGAAGATTGAGGCCCGCGCGAAGGAAGCAGGGCTCTGGGGGCTCGCCAAGAAGGTGTCCATTGCGAAGTCGGGCAACTCATTGGTCGTACGAATTCCCGCGGAACTGGCCCGGTTCCTGAAGCTCAAAGGCGGGGAAGAGGCGCTCGTGCGTCCGGAGGGACGCGAGAAAATCGTGGTGGAGTTGGGCTAGACGGGAACGTGCAGGCCCGGTCGATGACGGGGCTCGTCAGCGTAAGGATTCCACGAAGCCAACGGCTTGGGCCACCCATCGCGCGAGATCCTCCCCGGCCTGGGTTCCTCTGGGGTCGACGTACACCCAGCCACGCATCGGTCGCCCGGTAGAATCCACTTTCCGTGCGTGAGATCGTCCAGGGGCCTGCTCGTACCGATCGGGCCCCACGCGGATAAGGAGGTTGTCCCTCCTCACGCCCACGCACATCTTCCCCCGGAGCAAGAACGCGAGACCTCCAACCATCTCCTTCTCAGTCACATCGGCACGACCCCGGAGCAGGCTGCGAACCCGCCCCGCAAGCTCCTCGTTGTACGGCACAGCACGCCACCTCCTGTTGACGGCAAGGAGCCGGATCTAGCCCATCAACGTGCCACAGCGGATCGGCATTGGGAGAGCGGGCCTTCGGGGCGCGGTAAGGGAGCCCCACGGTGGGGACGCGGCGGCGGCTCGGATCGAACGTGACCTTCGTCGTGGAGTCGAACGGTGCGGTCGCCGCGAGAGCGGAGGAGGGTGCGAACTCCGAGGCGTGTCGACTAGGGGTTCATCTGCCACAGGACCACATTGAGGGCTGTCGCGATCGTCACCCAGGCCAGATAGGGCACGAACAGACCACCGGCGGCCCGCCTCACCCGCCAGAAGCCGACGAGGGTCGCGGCGACGGCAACCCAGAGGACGAGAATGCCCGCGAGGCCGGCCGCGAGGTTCTCGAGGCCGAAGAACAGGACCGACCACAGGACGTTCAGGGCGAGCTGGATCGCGAAGAGGACGAGGGGCAGGGAAAGGGTCCAACCGGTCTCGCGCCAGACGAGCCACGCGGCGATCCCCATCAGCGCGTACAGGACCGTCCAGATCGCCCCGATGACGGCCCCGGAAGGCGTCCAGGAGGGCTTCGCGAGGCCCGCATACCAGGGATCGAGCGAGGCGACCGTCACGAGGGATCCGATCGCGGCCCCGACGAAGGAAGCGCCGAGGAACACGACGAGCGGAAGCACGTCCCTGCGGCCGAGCGTTCCGGAGGGCACGAAGGGCTGACCGACCGGAGAGGGCAAATAGGTTTGGGGGCCCGAGCTCCGTCCGGGGGACCATCCCGCGCGAAGGGTGCCGCCCGAGGAGTGGAGGGGACCCCGCGCATGAAACCGCGTTCCCTAGCGGGGCGGGGCCCTCAGTTCGAGGCCGTACTTCCGGGCGACGGCCCCCAGCTTCTCCAGGTCCGGCTCTCCCTTGGGAGGGGGAGGCAACGTGCGCGTCATCGCCCGCTCGCCGACCTCCTTGAAGAACGGCGCCATGCGGCCGCCGCCGTAGACGATCGCTCAGGCTGCTGAGCCGCCCGACGCAGAAGAGGCCGCTCAACCGGGCGCTCGCGCGGCACCACCACGCAGGAGGCCTTATCCCGACGCCGGGGATTCCCGCGGCCGTGAGCCGTTACCAAGCGATCATCGTGGGCGGGGGGGTCCACGGCGCGAGCATCTTCCACCACCTCACCGCGGCGGGGATGGACCGCGTGCTCCTCGTCGAGCGGAAGACCCTCGCGTGCGCGGCGACGGGCCGGTCCACGGGGATCATCCGGCACCACTACAGCCAGGAGGTCACCGTCCGTCTGGCGATGGCCAGCACCCGCGCGTTCCGCCGGTTCCGCGAGGAGATCGGCCAGGACATCGCCTACGTGAACAACGGCCTCCTGTTCCTCGCCGCGCGGGGCGAGGAGGCCGCCTTGCAGAAATGCGTGGACCAGCAGCGGCGGCTCGGGGTCCGCGTGGAGCTCATCGATCCCGCGGACGTCCCGCGGGTCCACCCGGACCTCGTGGCCGACGACGTGCCCCTCGCCGCGTTCGAGCGGGACGCGGGCTACGCGGACCCGTACAGCGTC
>DUJI01000039.1 GCA_013329855.1 Thermoplasmata archaeon
CGCGTCGCGGACGTTCCACAGGACCATGGGCTCCTCGGACACGTACTCCCGCAGATCCTCGAACTCGTACTTGTCGCGGATCCGCGCGCGGTTGTCGCGCATCAGGGGGCCCACGACGTCCTCGGCCGCGGCGAGGAGCATGGCCTCCGCCGCCTTCGCATCGCTCTGGTACGGCACGGTGATCGTGACCTGGTCCCAGACGAACGGGGTGTCCTTCGTCGCGTTGTACACGTTGCCCCGGACCGCCTGACTGTTCGGGATCGTGACGTACCGCCCCGTGTGGATGTCGCCCGCGAGGGATCCCCCGAACTCCCGGAGGGTCGTGTTCAGCGGGGTGATGCCGACCACGTAGCCGCGGGTGTTGTTTACCTCGATCCGGTCCCCGAGCTTGTACAGGCGCATGGTCACGATGACCATCCAGCCCACGAAGGAGAGGAGCGGCTCACCCAGGACGTAGACGAGGGCCGCGGAGATGAGGCCGATGCTCAGGCCCAGGTTCTGCTGGGCTCCCGTGCCCGCGAGGATGGAGACGACCAGGAGGAGGGCCGTGGCCCAGACCACATAGGAGACGAGTTTGAAATGGGCGAAGATGTCCGCCTCGTACCGCACGTGGCTGCGCAGGGCCGCGCGGAAGACGGGGCGGAGGACCTCGAGCAGCGCCTTCGTGGCGAGGAGGATGAGGACCGCGAAGACCCAGGGCTGGTACGCGCGGAGGTCCACCTGGGCGGACGGGAGACCGGGCAGGGTGATCGCGCCCGTGAAGAAGAGGAGCGCCGCGATGAAGAGGACGGTGACCAGAACCCACAGGAGGGCTCGCGCCTTCTTCCAGCTCTCCGGGTTCACGGGCAGCTTCGAGCCGGTTTCGTGGCTATAAGCTCCCCGCCCTCATTATCGGTCCTGAAAGGGCCCGGTCGGAATGCTCACGAGCGGGGGCGGTCCGGCCCGTTCGAGGTGGCGTCTCGGGCGGGCCTCCGGATGTGGAGGCGGCCCTCCCGGACGCCTTCCTCGGACAGCTTCCTCCTCCACGCCGCGTGGATGTCTCCCCGGGAGAGGTAGCCCGCGGGCCGGCCGTCGTCGTCCACCACGGGCAGGTGGCCCACATGCCGCCAGACCATCCGCTGGAGCGCGGCGTACACGGACTCGTCGGGATGCACGACGGTAGGGTCCTTCGTGCCGATGTCCAGAACGGTCTTCCCTTCGAGGCAGTCTCGTTCGCGGACGAGGTCGTTTCGGGTGACTACGGCGACGACCTTCCCCGCGCGGTCGACCACGGGGAAGCTGCGCATGTGGTACTCCGGCCGCTCGATGTCCTCCATGAGGCCGCGCAGCTCCGCCGCGGGCATCGTGGCGGGCAGCGCGCGCGGTTTCGGAGACATCACCTCGGACACGGGGACCATCTCCAGGAGGTTCGCCTCGTACTCCTGCTTGACCCGGATCCCCTTCCGCGTGAGCTTGCCCGTCATCACGGTCTCGTCGCCGATGAGGTACAGGGCGACCGCGTCGGCCACGACGCAGCCCACGGCCAGGGGAACCAGGGCGGAGACGTTCCCGACCGTGTAGATTCCCGTGACCTCCGCGCCGAAGACGATGGACGCCAGGGTGGCCCGCGAGGCCGCAGCGAAGACGGCCACCATGCCGACGATGGCACAGGCACTCGCCGTGAGGCCCAGGGACGGGAAGCCAGCTTGGAAGACCAGGCCGACCAGGGCGCCGAAGGCCCCGCCCATCATGAACAGGGGCGCGAGGGTCCCTCCGCTGGATCCCGTGGAGAGGGCCACGGTCCACGCGAGGGCCTTGAGGGCGAGGAGCGCGAGCAGGAAGAATCCGGCCCCCACGGCCAGGTTCGCGGCGTACTGGGTGTTGAGGACGCTCTGGATGAGCGTGTAGCCCGTGCCGAGCACGGAGGGATCGAAGAAACCGATCCCGCCGACGAGGGCCCCTCCGAGGACCGGGATCAGGAGCTCGTTCACGGGCGCCTTGCGGAAGACGTCCTCGAGGCGGTACAGCAGCTTGGTCAGGAAGGAGCCCACGACTCCGCACAGGGCCCCCAGGAGGGCGATCAACGGCAGCCCGCCGAGGCCGAAGTAGGGCCCGAAGCCCACGACCGTGGTGACGGCGAAGAGGGGCCGGCCCTCGATGAGGACGAAGTGCATGATCCCGCCGATCCCGCTCGCGATGGCCACGGGGATGAACGAGCGAGCGCGGAATTCGAAGAGGAGGAGCTCGACAACGAAGAGGATGGCGGCGATCGGGGTGCCGAGGATCGCGGCCATCCCGGCCCCCGCGCCGCAAGCGAGGAGGATCTTCCGTTCCGTCGTCGTGACGTTCAGGATCTGCCCGAGGACGCTCCCGACCGCACCCCCGGTCTGGATGATCGGCCCCTCGGCCCCGAACGGGCCGCCCGTGCCGATCGTCACGCCGGCGGAGACGGGCTTGAGCTGCGCGATGCGCGGCCGCACCTTGCTGCCGTTGCGCAGGATCGCCTCGATCGCCTCGGGCATACCGTGACCGCGGATCGCTTCCGAGCCGTAGCGCGCCATGAATCCAACGACGAGCCCGCCGAGCACCGGCGCGCCGACGATCAGCCACCAGGGGTGGTGCCCGGCGCCGGGCGCGACGAGCGCCGTGGCCAGCCGCTGGTAGAAGACCAGGTTCGTGATCAGCCCGATCAGCTTGAGCAGCGCGTCGGCCACCAGCGCGGCGACCGCGCCCACCGCGAGCGCGAGCGCGCCGATCAGCAGGATGCGCGGCCGCACCGAATAGTCCCCGAGGCGGGACGGCACGGGCGGACGGGCGGCGGACGGGTTATCCATGGGGTCTCCGGAACAAAGCCGGCGAGAATATCACGCCGTGATATATTTGCGCCCATGGCC
>DUJI01000184.1 GCA_013329855.1 Thermoplasmata archaeon
TTGCCCAGGACGTCCTCCCCCAGGGTGGCGCCCAACAGGGTGACCTGCAGCTCCTGAATCCCGAGGAACACCTTGAGCAGGGCGACGGAGCCGAGGCCGAAGCCGAAGATGTAGAAGGACGCGACGACCATGTGGCCGAACCAGGAGAGCCATCCGCCCAGGAAGCCCCAGGGGTCCCGCATGGACCGGCGGATCCAGAGGTAGCCTCCGCCCGTCTCCGGGAAGGCGGACCCGAGTTCCATGTAGGCCATGGCCGTGAACATGGTCACGACGAAGTTCAGCCCGAAGGCCAGGATCAGGGAAGGACCGGTGATCGCGAAGCCCGGACCCACCAGCAGGAAGATCGTCGTCCCGATCGTGGGGCCGAAACCGATCATCACGATCTCAAGGAGACCGAGGTCCCGACGGAGCTTGACCTCGACCTCGGCGCCCCGGCCCCGTGCCATTGAAGGGCGGCCAAGCCCAGGGAGCGTAATTAAGGCTTTGTCGGCCCGCCGCGGACCTCCTTCAGGTACATCAACGGGTAGTCCAGTTCGGGGACGTAGCGGAGGACGGCGGTCACGCGGGCCGCGCCGACCTTGACCGTGACCTCCGCGTGGAGCATCTCATCGGACAGGCTCGCGTACCCGTAGGGACCGCGGGCGCGGAGCCGCTTCCGGTCGATCCGCACGCGAACATCCTCGACCATGGGCTGCACGCGGGTCGCGGACTCGATGGCCCGCTCGAGGTCCGCAGCAGTCGCCCGTGTGAGCGGAGCGCCGACGTACTGATGGTAGATGGAGCCCAGCTTGATGCCCGCCTCGAAGACCGCCCGGTCCCGGTCGCCGCCCGCGAAATATGTCTTCGTGGGATCCCGCGCCACGTCCTTGCCCCCGGGGGGCCAACGCGCTCGGATGATAAAGCTCCCCCGCCCATCGGCAAGCCTTTTTCGCGGGGAAGCAGATAGAGGTGGCGTGTCCGCGGGAGGCCACAAGTTCGACGCTGCCCGCCGCGCGTACCTGGATAGCGACGAGCGGCGCTCCTACCTGGATCCGGATCGCATCCTCAGGGCGTTCAGGCTGACCCGGGGGATGCGGGTCGCGGACATCGGAACGGGGACGGGGTTCTTCGCCATTCCCGCGGCGCGCATCGTGGGCCCGTCAGGGAAAGTCTATGCGGTCGATCTGGTCCCCGAGATGCTGGAGGAGCTTCAAGCCAAGCTGGCTCGCGAACCCGTGCCGAATCTGGAGGCCCTGCGGTCCACGGAAGACCGCATCCCGCTCGCCGATGCGAGCACGGACTTCGCCTTCCTCGCGTGCGTGCTCCATGAGCTGGACGGCCCGGGCACCCTCCTCGAGTGCCGACGCATCCTGACGCGGACGGGACGACTGGGCATCGTGGACTGGAAGAAGGAGGACATGGAATTCGGTCCGCCGAAAGCGCATCGACTGGACGAGGAGGAAGCCCGATCCATCCTGCGCGACGCCGGGTTCCATCCGACGACGACCTTCGAGGCAGGGCGATATCACTATGGCATCGAGGCCCGAATCCGACGAGCGTGACGACGCCCTGAAGGCCGTCACGCACATCTTCTTCGACGCGGGAGGCACGCTCCTGGCCCCGACGCCCCCGCCCGCGGAGATTTTCCGCCAGGTCCTGGAGCGGAAGGGCAAGGTCCTGGACCGCGAGACGCTCGCGGGCGCCCTGCGGTCCCCCGATCTGATCGTGACCCTGATCCGGCCCATGACGTCCAGCCTGGAACCCGAGTTCTTCCGCTCCGTGAACGCCCGCCTCCTGGAATACCTCGGACTGCGGGCGGACGACGCGGATCTGGACGACATCCACGCATCCTTCGAACGGGACGTCGTCTACCATTCCTACCCGGAAGCCCGGCGGACGCTGAAGCACCTCAAGGCCGCGGGTTATCGGACCGGCGTGATCTCCAACTTCTCCCACCGGCTTCCCCGGGTCCTCAAGGAGGCGGGCCTCGCGCCCTACCTGGACACGGTGACCTACTCCTTCGAGGCGGGGGCCGAGAAGCCCCACCCCAAGATCTTCCACGCCGCGCTCGCCCGGGCCAACGTCGCGCCTGAACGCGTCCTCATGGTGGGCGACAGCTACGAGGCGGACTACCTGGGCGCGCGGAACGTGGGGTTCCACGCGCTCCTCCTGTGCCGCCAGGGCCCCTCGCGCGCTGCGTGCCCCGCCATCCGATCCTTGATGGAGCTGCCGGCCCTGCTGGGGGCCGCTGGTTCTCGGGATTGACAAGCACGCGGGAAAGTCTTTTATCGCGCCGCGACGTGGTGAGGGATTCCCTCATGCCGCGAAAACTCATCATCGGAGTCATCGGAGCAGGCAACAAGGCGTCCCAGGAGGGCCTCCGGATGGCCGAGGAGGTCGGCTTCCTCATCGCCCGCGCGGACGCCGTCCTGGTCTGCGGCGGCCTCAACGGGGTCATGCAGGCGGCCGCCAAGGGCGCCAAGCGCGGCGGGGGCCTCACCCTGGGCATCCTGCCCACGGGCAACAAGGCGGACGCCAATCCCTACATCGACGTGCCCGTGGCCACGGCCATGAGCACGGCCCGCAACCTGGTCATCGTCCGCACCGCGGACGCCCTCATCGCGATCAACGGATCCTACGGCACCCTGAGCGAGATGGCCCATGCGTTCGACCAGGGGAAGACGGTCTTCGCCCTCCATACGTGGCCCATGGAGAAGGCCGGCGTTGAGGAGGGCTTGTTCGTCCCCGTCGCCTCGCCCAAGGAGGCCGTGGACCGCGCGGTGGAGTACGCCAAGCGCGCCCTGGCTGCGGAGCTGCCCGGCGTTGCGTTCGACAGCAAGAAGACCTGAGACCGGGACGGATGGACGGGATTTCGGTCCTCCTCAGCCTTAAGTGTCGGCTTCGCTTGTGCGACCCGTGCGGTCCCTGCACCTCACCGAGGAACTCTCCGCGGCGGGCCTCCGTCCGTCCGAGGCGGAGACGGTCCGCGAACAGGTCGATGCGGTCTTGCGCCGCCACCGCAACCCGGAAGATGCCGACGCCCAGATCCGAATTTGGTCCGATTTCCAGGACCTCATCCGCTCCTCCGCCCCGCTGCAGGAGTGCCACCGGGCCCGATCCGTCCTCTACGATCTCGCCTACCGCGGCCGCGACCCCGCCCGCGGTCCGGGTCCCGCCTGGATCCCTCCCGAGGACGCCCTCGCGACCACCCATCTGGGCCAGTGGATGACCCGGCGAGGGCTGACCCGCTACCGGGACCTCCATCGCTGGTCCGTCGAGCACCGCGAGGACTACTGGAGGGCCGTGATCGAGGAGCTCGGCATCGTGTTCCGGACGCCGCCGCGACGCATCCTGGACCCCCGGTCCGACCCCACCCACCCGGACTGGCTGCCCGGCGCGGAGCTCAACATCGCGGAGAGTTGCTTCCGGGCGGACCCGACCCAGGTGGCCATCGTGTCCGCCTCGGAGGCGGACCCGACCCTGCGGCGGATGACCTACGGGGACCTCCGCAGGCTGGCCTCCCGCGTCGCCCATGGCCTCGAGTCCGTCGGCGTGCGGCCGGGCGAGCGAATCGCGCTGGACCTCCCCATGACCCCGGAGTCCGTGGCCATCTACCTGGGCACGATCCTCGCGGGCCGCAGCGTGGTGGGCGTCGCGGACGCCTCTGCGCCCCTGGACGTCGAGAAGCGCGTCCGGATCGGCGGTGCGAAGGCCGTCTTCACGATCGACTCCTACGTCCGGGACGGCAAGGAGCACGGGATCTACGAGAAGGTGGTCGAGGGCCATGCGCCCCGCGCCGTGGTCCTGCCCGCGGAGGGCCATGGCTCCGTGCGTCTCCGGCGGGCCGAGGACCTCTCCTGGGAGGACTTCCTCGGGGGGAAGGATTCCTTCGAGGCGGTTCCCGGGCGACCCTCCGACGTGACCAACGTCCTGTTCTCCTCCGGCACGACGAAGGACCCGAAGGCCATCCTCTGGACCCAGGCCACGCCGATCAAGTCCGCCGCGGACGCCTACCTGCACCATGACGTCGGCCCGGAGGACGTCCTCGCGTGGCCCACGAGCTTCGGCTGGATGATGGGGCCGTGGCTCACGTACGGCAGCCTGGTCAACTGCGCGACGATGGCCCTGTACGTCGGCGCGGCCCAGCGGCGGGCCTTCGGGCGCTTCGTCTCCGAGGCGGGGGTCTCCATGCTCGGCGTGGTGCCCAAGCTCGTGCGCGGCTGGAAGGAGGAGCGGTCCATGGA
>DUJI01000028.1 GCA_013329855.1 Thermoplasmata archaeon
GTGGGCTCGTCCAGGATGAGGAGGTCGGGCTCGTGGAGGAGGGCCTGGGCGATCGCCAGCCGCTGCTTCATCCCCTTGGAGAACGTCTCGATCCGGTGGTCGGACCAGTCCGAGAGCTTGACGAGCGTGAGCACGTCCTCCGTGCGCGCGTCGAGATCGGCCCGCGTCATGCCGCGAAGCCGGCCCGCATACGCGAGGGTCTCGCGCGGGCTCAGGTAGCCGTAGAACTCGGGCGTCTCGATGACCGCCCCGACCCGCTGGAGCGCGTCGCGGGGCCGCCGCTGCACATCGATGTCGAAGATCTCCGCGCGGCCCCGGGAGGGGCGGATCAGGTTCGTCAGGATCTTGATCGTCGTGCTCTTGCCCGCGCCGTTGGGGCCCAAGTAGCCGAAGCACGCGCCCGCGGGAACCGTGAGCCCGAGCGAATCCAGCGCGGTGAACGTGCCGTAGTCCTTGCCCAGGTCGCGGACGGCGATGGGGTCGGGGGGCATGCGGGTCGGAGTCTCCGCATCAATACCGGGGCGGAGTCTGTTGGGGCGGCTGCTGGTACAGGTCCCGCATCATCGCGTCGTACTGGTCCTTCGTGATCTCCCCGCGGGCGTAGCGCTCCCGGAGGATGTGGTACGCCTCGTTCTCCCGGCCGGAGTAGCCGTAGCCGTGGTGGCCGTAGTACGCCCAGCGACGAGGACCCCAGAACGCGAACCGGAGCAGGCCGAAGAACAGGAAGAAGAGGAAGAAGATCCAGATCCACCCGAAGCCCCACCAGGGATACATCGGGTAGGTCCCCGCAGGCGCCGCGGGGACAACGACCAGCATGAAGTAGATCATCGCCGCGACGAACACCGCGAAGATCACGAGGAACCCGAGTCGAATCCAATGCCCTGCATGCCACCTGCGCTCGTTGTACATCGTGCGACCTCCGTCACTTCCTAATCAACGCGGACAGGCGGTCCGCGAGGCCCTTGATCTGCTCCCGGTTCCGGTCGATGCCGGCCCGGTCGCTGCGGGCCACGTCCTCCAGGTAGGAGACGTAGCCGCCCATCTCGCCCAGGACGCCGTCCACGCCGGGCGCGTGCGGCCCTCGCATGCCCCAGGGACCCCATGGGCCCCAGGGCATCTCCATGGCCTGCCGTCCCGTCGACGAGAGCTCGTAGCGCCCGTCGTCGCGCCTCGTGATGAGTCCTTCCTGGACCAGGGACTCCAGGAGGGGGTACATGGAGCCGGGCGAGGGGCGCCACCAGCCCTGGCTCATCTCCTCGATCGCGTTCATGATCTCTGCGCCGTTCTTCGGGCCGCGGGCCAGGAGGGAGAGGACCCACATCCGCAGGCCTCGGCGGCGATGCATGCCCCACATCGTGGTTCACCTATCGATTTTCCGATATCGGATAATCGATATATCAACTTGTGCCCGGAAGGCCAAGGGCACCCGCGGAGGATCCCGTGCCTTGGACGCGCCCTCCCCGGCCCGGAGGTGAGGAAAGTTGCGCTGAGCCTCGTGGGAACGTTCTTGGCTCCCGGACGGATGGTCGGCGACGTCCCGTGTTCGAGGAAGCGGAGGACCTGAAGGAGACACGCGTCGGCGATGTCGCCCTGCACTACGTCGACCGCGGCACGGGAGTCCCGCTCGTGTTCGCGCACGGCGGGCTGGACGACTACCGGTACTGGACGCCCCACCTCGAGCCGTTCCGTCGCGGCTACCGGACCATCGCCTACAGCCGGAGATACAACCACCCGAATGCGCGTCCTCCGGACCGCGCGGACTACTCCGCCGCCGTGGACGCGGACGACCTGGCCCGGCTCCTCGATCACCTGGGCGTGACCCGCGCCTGCGTCGTCGGCGCGTCCTACGGCGGGTTCGCCGCCCTCCTCCTGGCGCTTCGCCGCCCCGATCTCGTCCGGAGCCTTGTCCTTGCGGAAGCGGCCCTCCTCGGCTGGGTCCCGAATCTCCCCGGCGGCCGCGCCGTGTACGACGCGTTCATGGTCCGACTGTGGCGGCCCGTCCGCGAGGCCTTCCGATCGGGGGACATCGATGGAGCGCTCCGGACCGCGTCGGACATGTTCGCGGGGCCCGGGATCTTCGACGACCTGCCGCCGGAGGTCCTCCGCTACATGCGAGACAACGCGCTCGAGTGGGACGTGCTCACCTCCTCGACGGATCCGTTTCCCTACGTCCCGCGGGAGGCGGTGCATGCACTGACCATCCCGGTCCTCCTGATGAGCGGGGAGCGGACGATCGACGTGCACCGCCTCATCGACCGCGAACTCGAGGGACTCCTCCCAGACGTCCGGCGGGTCGTGATCCCGGCGGCGGGGCACGACATGTGGACGGAGGCGCCCCTAGTCTGTCGGGGTCATCTCGAGGCGTTCCTCGGCGGAACCGGAGCCCCCGACGTGGCCTGACCGCGGTTCCCTCCGTCCTGGATTCCGCAGGAGTCTCACGCCCGCGTGCGAACGCATCAGACTCAAGTACCATGGGCGCGTGGAAAACAGGTTATGACCCCCATCAAGAAGAAGAAGGAAGTGTCCCAGGAGGTCACGGAGACCATCTCGAAGAAGGTGGCGAGCCGGAAGCCCCTGGACCAGCGCATCGAGGACCTCCGCCACAAGATTCTCTACCTGAACCCCTACTCCGGCTGGATCCCGAAGGGGGTCCGCCAGCGGATCGTGAACGTCGTGGACCGGGACGGCGAGATGGTCGGGGAGCTGGAGACGGGCTCCGACGGCTTCGTGCAGCTCGCCCTGGTCGTGGACGGCCACCTGGTCCGCGTCACCCTGTATCCGGGGCGCAACCACGCGATCGTGGGGAAGACCACGGTGAGCAAGTAGGCGGCCTGCCCTCACTTCTCGCCCTCGCGGAGGGCCTCGTCCATGTTGCGGAACCAGTAGGCGACCTCGAGCTCCTCCCGCGGGATCTCCGTGGTCCGCAGGCGGCGCTTCTCCACGAGGAACACGCCGGCGGTCAGGATCACGTTGGTGAGGATGACGACCGTGAACGCGACGTCCACGAGGAGGCTCGCGCCGGAGAGAACCGTCGTCGCGAGGATCGTGGCGAGGACGACGCTCGTGAGCCCACGGGGCATCATCACGAGGAGGACGTCCTGGTCCTCGCGCTCCTCGGGCTTGAGGGCCACCAAGAACCGGATCGCGAGGGCCCGCGCGAACAGGATGATCCCAAGGACGAGCAGGGAGAGCAGGATCAGGGTCGTGCCCAGGCGCGTGAGGGTGAACAGGATCCCGACGGACACGAAGAAGAACGTCTTCAGGAAGAACGTCACCTCGGAGTGGAAGTGCCGGATCCGGTCGTCCAGGACGAAGTCCGTCTTGATCGGGAGGAAGCGGCTGATCTCCTTGCCGTTGCTCAGGACGATGCCGAAGACGAGGGCGGCGACGGGGCCCGCGCCGCCAAGGGATTCCGCGGCGTAGTACAGTCCCAGGACGACGGCGAGGGTGATCATGTACGAGTACGCCCGCCCGCGGAGGAACCGCAGGAGCTCGAGCCACGCGATGCCGAGGAGGATCGCGACGACGGTCGAGAACAGGAGGGTCGCCAGGACCCCCGCGACAACGTCGCGGGGCGCGCCCGCGCTCGGCCCGATGGCCCCGAGGAGGGCGAAGAAGACGATGATCGCCGCGGCGTCCGTGAGCGCGGACTCGAGGTTGAGGAAGGCCTTCGTCTTGGAGCGGACGTTCATGATCGCGAGGAGGGGGATCACGATGGGCGCGCTGACCGCCGAGAGGAGGGCGCCCAAGGCGAGACCGAGGGTGAGGGGCGAGGTCGGCACGAAGATCCAGTAGGCGAAGGCCACGAGGAAGGTCGTGGCGACGAAGGAGACCGCGATGAGCAGGATGACGGACCCGAACTGCCGCACGACCTCGTGGACGCGCAGTTCAAGACCGCCTTCGAAGAGGATCAGGGTGAGGGCCAGGGCGCCGAAGATGGGCGTGATTCCCTGGAGCTCGGCGGCCGTCAGAATCCCCGCGACGGGCCCGATGAGGACCCCGAGGGCGATGAGGATGAGGACGAAGATCAGAAGCAGCAGCGCCGCGTCGTACGAGAGGATGTTGGCGTGCTCGCTCGGCTGGTTGATCGGGGCGAACGCCCACACGGGATAGGTGAGGTAGCCGACGGGGGAATTGGTGAGGGCGAGCGTTGGGTTCGCGTCCGACCAGCCCGCCGTGTAGAGCAGCGGGGCCGTCTCGCCGATCGTGATGGCGGTGGCGACGAGCAGCCCGGTGACGATCCCTGGTACGGCGGATTTCAGCACGATCTTGCGCAACGCCGTCGTCTGCGGAATGCCGAGCGCCTCGGCACCCTCGCGGTAGGCGGTGGGCACCTGTGCCAGGGCAGTCTCGGTCGACTTCGCGATGTAGGGGATCGACAGCACCGACAGCACGAGCACGCCCGCGGCCAGCGAGAAGTGCCAGTGCAAGCCGACAACGAGCGCAACTAGCCCGACATAGCCGAGGACGATGGACGGGATGCCGGCCAGCACCTCATACCCGCCCCGCAGGACGGACCTGCTCCGGCCGCGCCCGTACTCGGCCAGGTACATGCCGGTCAGCACGGCCACGCTGCCGCCGATGATCAGTACTCCGGCGGTGATGACGAGCGTCCCCAGAATCGCGTTCTCCAGCCCGCCAGTGATGCCGTTGGTCCTCGTGGTAAGCACGTTCCACTGGAAATTCGGCACGGCCCGGACCACCACACCTACCGCCAGCCACACGGTGGGCACCACGACCACGAGCAGGCTGGCGAAGCAGAGCCCCCAGAACACGGCGTTGGCGACCTTCCGGCGGGCAGGGACCGGTGGCCAGGGGCGGTTGTCGGGCTGGTCCTGCTCGGTATGCGCGGAGGATCTGCTGCTATGACTCATCTACAGCCCCCTTCCTACCGGCAGGGCCGTGCCGGACACCCGGCGCACGAGCATCCGGGCGGCCACGTTCGTGGCCAGGGTGATCACCATCAGGACCAGGCAGAGTTCCGCAACGGAGCGCAGGGCGAGGCCGGTCCCGTCGAGGAATGCCGTGTCCATCGTCTGAACCACGGTGGCGGCGATGGTCGTCATGGTCCCGTAGATGTTCGTGGGGACCGAGCCGAGAGCGGCCCCGCAGACCATGGCAACTGCCATGGTCTCTCCGAGCGCACGGCCCAGGCCGAGCACCACGGCGCCGACGATGCCACCGCCCACCCATGGCAGCGTGACCCGGCGGGCAGTCTCGAACTCGGACATGCCCAGCGCCACCGCGCCCTCCCGGGGCAGGATCGGCACCTGGCGGATCAGGTCACGCGTCGTGGCGGCGATGATCGGGATCACCATGATGGCGAGCACCAGGCCGGAGATGAGCATCCCCTGCCCGTTTCCCGTGTCGCCCTTGAAGTAGTTGAGCACCGGGACGTCCGGCATGTGCTCGGAGATGAAGGGAGCGATGTGATGCGCGATGAACGGCCCGAAGGTGACCGCGCCCCACAGGCCGACGATCACGCTCGGGAAGCCGGCCAGCAGTTCCAGGAACATGCCCAGCGAGGTGGCGATGCGCCTGGGCAGCCGTTCCACGATCACCAGCGCCGTCCCGATCGACACCGGCACCGCGATCACCAGCGCGATCGCTGACGAGCCCAGGGTCCCCACGATGGAGGCCAGCGCACCGTAGGACGCCCCGGGCGGGTGGGTGACGCCGTTGGTGGTAACCGGCTGGGCGTATAGGCCACCTTCTGACCAGGTGGTGTTGGTGAAGAATCCCCAGCCGTTGTACTTGATCGCAGGGATGGCCTTGATGGCCAGGACCACCAGGATGAAGCCCAGCGCGAGCACCGGCAGCAGCGCGCCGGCCCCGCCCAGCCAGCGGATAAGAGCACCGCCGCGGACCTGCGCGCGCAGCGCGGTAACCGCCCGGCAGGGGAGCGGGCGGTTGCCCGCTCCCCCTTCCGGCTGGATTACCGGTGCCGATGCGGCCATGGGCTCAGGCGCCGATCTTGGCGATCTGGTTGTCGGACAGCGTCACCACGCTGGACGGCAGCGGCTGGAAGTCCACCGGGTCCAGGTAGGTGGTCGCGTCCTGGCCAGCGTGGACCGCCCAGTGCAGGAAGGCCCTGATGTCCTCGGCGGTGGGGGCGTTGGACTGCTTGGTGTTGACGATGGCGTACTCGTAGTTGATGATCGGGTATCCGTCGGGCGCCGGGCCGTTGATCATCGAAATGGTCTCGTTTGGCGGCGTCTTGGGGATGAAGCCAGCAGCCCCGGCGGAGATGGTGGCGGCCGTGGGCTGGACGTACTTGCCCGCTGCGTTCTTCAGGAAGGCCTCACCGAGTCCCGCCGCCTGGGTCTTGGACAGGTAGCTGACACCGATGTAGGCGACGCAGCCCTTGGTGGCCCCGCATCCCTGCACCATCCCGCCGTTGCCCTGCTCACCGAGCTAGCCGGGGACCGATGGCCAGGTCACCGTGGTACCCACGTTGGAGGAACTCCAGCCGCTCGGGTCCTGCGCGTTCAGGTACGAGGTGAAGATGAACGTGTCACCGGAACTGTCAGCCCGGTGCAGTGGCACGATCTTCATGCTGGGCAGCGACACGCCCGGGTTGAGTGCCTTGATGGCCGGGTCGTTCCACGTGGTGATCTTGCCGGTGTAGATCTTCACCAGCGTGGCGGCATCGAGCTTGAGGCTCTTCACACCCGGCAGGTTGTAGTTGACCTGCTGGGCGGAGATTGCAAGCGCGATGTTGAGCAGTGTCGGTGTCTGGCTCTTGGCTGTGGGCGAGAGGTAGGCGTCGGAGGCACCTATGTCCACCGTGCCGGTGGCGGCATCGGCGAGCCCGGTGCCCGAGCCGGTGGCTCCGGTGGTGATGGTCACCTGCTTATACAGCTTCTGGTAGTCGGTAGCCCAGGAGCTGATCAGCGGGAACAGCAGCGTGCTGCCGGTCTCGGTGACCGAAGCGCTGGCACTGTTGGGCGCGGAAGGCAGCGCCGCCCCCTGCATGGCCGCGGTGGAAGGCGACGCGGACGAAGATGATGATGAAGAAGATGAAGAACCGCTACTTCCGCAGGCCGCCAGCAGGGCGACTGGGGCCAGAGCGGCCACAGCAAGCACCTTGCGAATTGGTTTGCCCACCGGGGGTTACTCCGTTCTAACTCTGCGCACTCAATAGAGTGCTCCGTGTAACCACTCACGCGGGCGCGTGGTGGCGCTTTTTCGCACGCTCGCGCATGCGATCCGTGGTCCCGCACGGCGTGCGCGCGGTTCCTGCCTCCCTTCGGGAGTCCTGCTGGCCTCCTGGCCGGAGGAGGCCGTGCTGTCAGCCGAAGCGGCCGCTGACGTAGTGAGCGGTCTCCTCCTCGGCCGGGTTCTCGAAGACCTGCTGGGTGTCGCCGTGCTCCACCAGCCGGCCTTTGTTGAGGAAGATGGTCCGGTCCGCCACCCGCCTGGCCTGGGCCAGGTTGTGGGTGACGATGATCACGGTCAGCTGGGGGGTCAGGGTCCGCACCAGCGCCTCGATCGACTCAGTCGCGACCGGGTCGAGTGAGGAGGTGGGCTCGTCGAGCAGCAGCACGTCCGGGTTCACCGCCAGCGCGCGCGCCAGGCAGAGCAACTGCTGCTGGCCACCGGAGAGCCGGAACGGCGAGTCCTTCAGCCGCCCTGACACGGCGTCCCAGAGCCCCACCTCCCGCAGCCTGCGTTCGGCGATGTGCTTGAGCTCGTGCCGCCCGGCGAGCCGGTGCGCCTTCACGCCAGCGACCACGTTGTCCGTGATGGACATGGGGAACGGGTTCGGCCGCTGGAACATCATGCCAACCCGGCGGCGCAGTTCCATCATGTCGGTTCCGGAATGCCAGATGCTGCGCCCCTCCAGCAGCACATCGCCCGCGTGCCGGTAACCGGTGACCTTGTCGTTCATCCGGTTGAACGTCCGCAGCAGCGTGGTCTTGCCCGAGCCGGTCGGGCCGATCAGCGCGGTCACCGCGCCGCGCTTGATGTCGGCGTCGATGTCGGTGAGAACGCGAAGTGGCCGCCCGTACTCCCCGGTAATCCCCAGCAGCTGCATGGCGTGCAGTACCGAGGAGTAGCCCGCCAGCTCGTTGTTCTTATGGAAGACGTGCAGGCTAAACGAGCCGTCAGC
>DUJI01000076.1 GCA_013329855.1 Thermoplasmata archaeon
GCATCGTGGTGCCGGAGAAAGCCGGAGAGATGCACGACGATCCTCTCTCCGACCGTGACGCCTTGCACGGTGCGAGCACCCCCGCCGTTCCCGGTAGCGGATGGATTTTACTTAAGGGCCATGTATATGCCACCGGCGAGCGGTCTCGGGCCCCCGGTTTCGGAATCCGTCATCGGAGCCCGGCGAGGAGTTCGGGCAGCGGCGTCAGGTCGCGAATCTCGTGGTCCGGCTGCGGATCCGAGGCGCCGCGGACCACGCCCGAGCGGTTCACCCAGACCGTCCGGATGCCGACGCGACCTGCGCCCTCCACGTCCGCGGTCAGCGAATCGCCCACGTGGACCACCTGGTCCGGCTCCGCGCCGAGCTCCGCGAGGGCCATCTCGAAGATGCGCGGGCGGGGCTTGTACGCGCGCGCGCCTTCCGACGTGATCACGTGGTCGAACGTGAGCCCGTTCTTCCGGAGGAGATCCTTGAGGAAGGCATCGTCCGCATTGGAGACCACCGCGCGCGGGAGCCCGTCCATGCGCGCGAGCACGCGGGAGGCCTCGGGGTACGCCTTCGCATGGCTCCACATCCGCTGGAGCATCTCCACGTAGGGCCCCGCGTCGCCCTCCATGCGGTAGTCGGCCATGGACTTCGCCAGGCTGTCCTCCGTCGTGGTCAGGAGGTTCTGGAACTCGTCGTACTCCGCGTTGAAGAAGTAGCGGTCCCAGGTCGCAAGGAGCTCCTCCGGGGGAAGGCCGGGCCGGTGGTCCTGGCACACCGCGCGGGCCACGTGGATCAGGACGTCGCGCCCCGTGTCGATCAGGGTGCCGAAGGCGTCGAAGGTGACCGCGCGGATCATGGGTCGTCCCGACGGCCGCGGTCCCTCATGACCTTTGCCGTCGGCCGAAGGGGCAGTCGGGACGAAGCGGGCATTCGCCGCACTTGGGCCGCGGGCGGCACAAGGTCTTCGCATGGGTCACGAGGAGGGCGTGGTCCTCCCGGTACCCGTGGACGTCCCGCGGCAGGTGCGTCTCGAAGTGCCGCTGCACGACGTCGTACGCCTGCGTCGCCAGGAGGCCGAGCCGCGTCCCGATGCGGACCGTGTAGGCGTCCACGACGAAGACGGGATGGCCGCCCGCGTACAGGAGGATGGAGTCCGCGGTCTCCGGGCCCACGCCGCCCTGGGCCAGGAGGTCGCCACGGACCTCTTCCGTGGGGCGGTCGAAGTACGCCGGCAGGTCGCCGTCGCATCGGTCGACGAGGTGCCGGCAGAACGCCTTGAGGCGGGCAGGCTTCGTGCGGTAGAGGCCCGCCACGCGGACGTGCCGGCGGATCGTGGCCACGGAGGCGGCCGCGATCGCGTGGACGTCCAGGAGGCCTGCGTCGCGGAGGTTCGCGATGGCCCGTTCCACGTTGGCCCAGGCGGTCTGCTGCATGAGGAGCGCGCCCACGATGACCTCGAACTCGGTCTCCGCGGGCCACCAATGCTGGGGGCCATGGCAGTCGGCGAGCTTCTGGAACGCCCTCCGCGTCGGGTCCATCGGGCCCGCGAAGCCGCGCGGGTCCAAGAGGCTTGGCGTTGATTCCCGCTCCGCGTCCTTTAAGTGGTCCGGCCGAATGGCCCGCGCGTGCTCGCCCTCCCCCTGGCGACCGGGTCCGCGGTCTGGTATCCCGGCTGGGACGAGTCGCTCTTCCGGACGCTCAACCTGGCGGGCACCAACCCGGTCCTCGACCTCCTCATGGTCTTCTTCACGGACCTCGCCCTGCCGTATGTCCTCGCGCTCCTGGTCCTCCCGCTCTGGTGGCGCGGGCACCGCGAGCAGGCGTTCGACCTCCTCGTCCTCCTCGCCGTGGTCATCGTGATCACGGAGGTCCTCAAGTACGCGTTCGATCGGGCGCGCCCCTGCGACGTCCTGCCCAACGTGAACCTCCTGACGCCCAACGCGTGCGCCCTGGAGGGCGACCCCTCCTTCCCGAGCGGCCACGCGTCGCGGATCTTCGCGGTCGCCGCCTTACTCGCCGTCTACTTCCGGTGGCCCGTCAAGGCATCCGCGGCCTTCTTCGCCGTCATGGCCGGGATCAGCCGGATCTACGTGGGCGTCCACTGGCCCTCGGACGTCCTCGCAGGGGCCGTCGTCGGGATCGCCCTCGCCCTTGCGTTCGTCGCCGTCGCGAGGAAGTGGAAGGCGTACCAGCGCCTGCGGACTTGGTTCGTCGAGGGCGTGTCGCGGCGACTCCCGAAGCGTTCGCCGGGCGCCTAGGATTTCTGGGCCAGCAGGCTCCGCGCGCGCGTCGCGGTCTCCTCCACCTGCCGGGCCACGTCCGCGGGGCTTCCGTCCGTCAGGGCGACGAGGAACGCCTTCGGCGTGACGACGCGGACGACGAGCGTGCCGCTCTCCGTTTGCACGGTGACCTGCTGCGGGGACGGCCCCTGCGTCGCGGAGTAGATGACCTCCAGGGCGCCCAAGAGGGTCGCGGCCATGGTCGCGAAGTTGTCCGGAGGCATCTCGGGCGGGAGGACCCAGGCCACGGGCACGCCGGACCGGGTGACGAACGCGGACATCCGGCTCCCCGTCTGCCCGTTGAATCCCTTGAGAAGGACACGAAGTTCGTCCGCACCGGAAGCCAGGAGCAGCGCCCTCCGAATGGGCGCCGATGGGCCCGGGCGTTATTTATAGATTCCCCGCTCGGGTCGCTCCCGCGAAACGAGTCACCGGATTTTCCGGGCAGAAACCTTATCCCATTCGTATCGATTCATCGGCCACCATGGAGGACGGTGCGCGGCTCATCCTCCGGACGAGCGCCGGTCTCCGGGAGAAGGAGAAGGTCCTCATCCTCGTGGACCGGGACACGCGGACCCTGGGCGAGGCCTTCCTCGCCGCGGCGCGGAGCCTCGGCACGGACCCCGTCATGTTGGAGATCCTGCCGCGCGAGGCGGACGGCGCGGAGCCGCCCGAGCTCGTGGCCACGGCCATGGAATCCGCGGACCTCATCCTCCTGGCCACGCGGAAGTCCCTGACCCACACCCACGCCCGACGCCAGGCGAACCGCGCGGGCGCGCGAGTCATTTCCATCCCCGGCATCACGGAGGACATGCTCGCCTCGGGCGGGCTCTCCGCGGACTGGGGGGAGATCCACGAGCTCGTCCGCCGCGTGGCGCGGCGCGTGCGGAACGCGAGTCAGCTCCGCCTGAGCTCCGCTTCGGGGACGGATCTCTCCTTCTCCGTGGAGGGGCGGGACTGGATCGCGGAGGACACGGGGCTCTGCTCCCGGCGGGGCGCGTTCACCACGCTGCCCGCGGGCGAGCTCTTCATCGCCCCCGTGGAGGGGACCGCGGAAGGACGCCTCGTGGCCGACGTGTACTTCGACGAGCCCCTCCTGGAACCCGCGACGGCCACGCTCCGGGACGGGCACGCGATCCGCATCGTGGGCGCGTCCAAGGCCGTGCACACGATGAACCTCGGAGGTCGGGACGGACGCACCCTGGGGCGGTTCGGGTTCGGCCTGAACGCGCGGGCGCGCGCGAGCGGGCCGCTGAAATCATTTCGCAGGCCGAAAAGCGCGGCTCGCAGATCGTCGAATCAGCGCGCACTTCCGCGCGCGAGGAAGGTGAGCGGGAAGTCGCTGCGGCCAAAGCGGAGATCGAGCAGGAGGTCACGCGCGCCCGCGAGCAGCTTCGCGACCAGGTCGCGCAATTGGCGGTGGCAGGCGCGGAGAAAATACTTAAGCGCGAGGTCGACGCCAAGGCGCACGCCCAACTGCTCGATTCGATCAAGGCGCAGCTCTAGGCTCCCATGGCCGATCCGATCACGATCGCGCGACCCTACGCGGAGGCGGTCTTCCGCCTCGCTGACGGTGCCGGCAAGCTCGCGGAGTGGTCGGGGATGCTCGCGGCGCTGGCGCAAGTGTCCGGCGACGAGCGCGTGCGCGCCGCGATGGGAGATCCGAACCTTCCCGCGGCGAAAGTAGCCGGACTGTTCATTTCGATCCTCAGCGGCCACCTGACGCGCGAGAGCGAGAACCTGGTTCGCGTGCTGGCGGACAACCATCGGCTCGCGCTG
>DUJI01000263.1 GCA_013329855.1 Thermoplasmata archaeon
CGGACGGACCGCGCCACCGGGGAAGCGGATGGGCCACGCGGGCGCCATCATCCAGGGGAACATGGGCACCGCGGAGTCCAAGGTCAAGGCGTTCAACGACGCGGGCGTGCCCGTGGCCGACTATCCGGTGGACATCGCGAAGCTCCTGGCCGACACCTGATGTCGAACAAACGTTCATCTAGCCGCCACGGATGGCCATATCGGGGAGCCCAGAAGGGCTGAGAGTATCCCGAATGAGGGATAGACCCGTGGAACCTGATCCCGGTCATGCGGGCGTAGGGAGCAAGCGGACCTTGTCAGCCCGGGGACCCTGAGGAGTCTCCCGGACGATGACGGATGTGCACACGCCGAAGTACCCCATGGGCAAGATCAGCCGAGCGTTCTTCGAGACCGTGATCTCACGGAACCTCGGAGCAAGACGGAAGGACATCGAGAAGGGACCCGCCAACGGCGTGGACGTCGGCGTGGTGAGGCTGCCCGGCGGCCGCGCGATGATCTCCACGACGGACCCCATCTACATTGTCCCGCCGTATGGGTGGGAACGGGCCGCCTGGTTCGACTTCCACATCCTGGCGTCCGACCTGACGACGTCCGGCGTCGCGCCCCAGTACGCCACGATGGACTGGAACCTGCCCATGGACATCGAGGACGACCAGATCGAGACTATGCTCCGGGTCATGAATCGCGAGGCGAGGAAGTACGGCACCGCCATCGTCACGGGGCACACGGGCCGTTACGAGGGGTGCGCGTACCCCATGGTGGGCGGCGCGACGTTACTCGCTGTCGCCCCCGCGAACGGTTGGGTCACCTCGGACATGGCCCGCCCCGGGAACCGCCTCCTCGTGACGAAGACCGCGGCCCTCGAGGCCACCGCGATCCTCTCGAACACGTTCGGGGAAATCACCGCGAGGCACCTCTCGCCCGAGAAGACCGCACGGGCGCAGGCCCTCTTCGAGTCCATGAGCACGGTGGACGATGCGCTCTCCGCGGTTGCCGCCGCGGGCCTTCGAAAGGACGGCGTCTGGGCCATGCACGATGCCACGGAGGGCGGCGTGCGGAACGCGGTCTGGGAGATGTCCCAGGCCTCGGGCCTCGGCGTGGACGTCGACTTGGCCGCGGTGCCCGTGGATCCCGCGGTCGCGGAGGTCTGCCGCGTCTTTGGCATGGAGCCGCTCGACGCCATCAGCGAGGGCACGCTCCTCCTCGCCGTGCATCCCGACACAAGTGAGCGAGTCATCGCGAGATTGAAGCGCAGGGGAATCCTTGCCGTCGACATCGGGGCCTTCACCAAGAAGGGCGGACCGTGCAGGGACCGCGGGGCGGTCTTCGGGCCGCCCGAGCGGGATCCCTTCTGGGTCGCCTTCAGTCGGGCCCTGTCCGGGGAGATCGCCTGAACGCGGGACCGAGCCGGCGCGGGAAGTGGAAGCTGAGCGGCGTCTATCTGGTGACTTCGCCCAAGCGCCCGGTAGGCGGCATGGTCGACATCGTGCACGCCGCCCTCGACGGCGGCGTGTCCCTGGTCCAATTCCGGGACAAGGGCCAGTACACCGCGGTCGAGCGGGAGGAGGCTTGCCGCATCCTCATCGGTCTGTGTCACGATCGAAACGTGCCTCTCATCGTGAACGACGATCCGCAGCTGGCTCGTCGCGTCGGGGCAGATGGCGTGCACCTCGGCCGCGAGGACCCTTCGCCGCGGATCGCGCGGGCGTTGCTCGGACCCGATGCGCTCGTGGGCGTGACGGTGTACGGAAAGGCGGGCGAGGAGGCGTCCGCGGAGGTCGCCGGCGCGGACTACCTCGGCATCGGACCGTTCTTCCCCAGCCCCACGAAGCCCGAGGAGCCCGAGATGCCGCTCCACGTGCTGGACGCCGTGGTCCACCGGGCGAAGCTCCCCGTGTTCGCCATCGGGGGCATCGACGCGACGCGCGCCGCACAGCTGGCCCGCCACGGCGTGGCCGGCGTGGCCGTGGTCTCCGCCATCATGGACGCCGAGGACCCGGAACGCGCCACCCAACTGATCCGGCAAGCGTTCCTTCGTTGAGGCCCGGGCCGCCATGACCGTCGGACCGGGACGGCCAGGGGTCGGTTCCCCCGAGTCCGCATTATCATTACTTTCCTTTCGGAGCGTTCATCGGCCCCGCGGGCGGAGACCGGGTCGATTTCCATGCCCGAGCAGAGGCCTCCCAAGAAGGCTCCACTTAACCCGAAGCGCACGCCGATCCACGAGAACGACCCGATGGAGCGGCGCGGACTGTTCGTCGAGGCCCTCATCCCCTACACCCGGGAGGAGGCCATCCTCGAGGCCCAGCGGTGCATCCAGTGCGGGAGGCCTTGGTGCACGGACGAGTGCCCGATCCACCAGGACGCGCGCGGCTACATCAAGCTCATGGCCGCGGAGGATTTCAACGGCGCCCGTGACCTGATCCTGCGGGACAACCCGCTCGCCTCGTGCCTCGGCGACGTCTGCTACCACTACTGCGAGTCCGTCTGTCCCATCACGAAGCGCGGCGAGGCCATCGCGGTCCGGCACCTGAAGCGGGCCGCGATGATGTACGCGGACCCCGCGAAGCCGTACGCACCCGTGGTGCCCACGAACGGCATGCGGGTCGCCGTGATCGGCGGCGGTCCGGCCGGCCTCATGAACGCCTGGGTCCTGGGCCAGCGCGGCTACGACGTCACCGTGTTCGAGTCCTCGGATCGACTCGGCGGCCTCATGACCCAGACCATCCCCGCCTACCGGCTCACGGACGAGACGTTCCAGGAGGACATGGCCCGCTTCGCGAACCTCCCCGTGCATTTCGTGTTCCACGCGGAGTTCCCCAAGGCGCTCGACATGGACGAGCTGCTCAAGGAGTTCGACGCGGTCTTCGTGAGCATCGGGACGCACAAGTCCCGCGGCCTCGGGATCCCGGGAGAGGACCTGGACGGCGTGTACTCCGCCCTGAGCTACCTGAAGGAGTCCAAGCGCGGCGAGCGCCGATCGATCCGGCCCCGGGTCGTCGTCATCGGCGGCGGTGACGTCGCCATGGACTCCGCGCGATCCGCGTTCCGCCACGGCGCGCAGGAGGTCACGGTCCTCTACCGCCGCAGCCGCGAGGAGATGCCCGCGGACGACCAAGAAATCAAGGAGGCCATGGACGAGGGCGTGAAGTTCCAGTTCCTCGTCGCGCCGCTGAAGTTCCTCGGGACGAAGCGACTCGAGGGCGTTGAACTGCAGCCCATGGAACTCGGGCCACCCGATGAGAGCGGGCGGCGCCGGCCCATGCCCGCGAAGACGCCTCCCGTCACGATGGGCTGCGACGCCGCGATACTCGCCGTGAGCCAGGAGGCAGACCTCGAGGTCCTGCCCAGGGACCTGGAGATCAAGCTGGCCAAGGACGGCACGCTCCAAGCAGACCCGGAGACGGGCGCGACGAAGCGCTCGGGCGTGTATGCTGGCGGCGGCGCGAGCGTGGTGCACGCCATGGCCGCGGGCAAGCGCGCGGCCCTCGCCATGGACGCGTACATGCTCGCGAAGAAGAACCGGGCGTCGTGAGCGCGCGACGGAAACGCGCGTGCGCGCGCGTGGAGAAACGCTTCTGCACATGGAGAACGACGAGCTCCGCGAGCCACCCCCAAATGGTTAAATAACTCCCCTCGCGTGCGACGAGGGTCGTGCGGCAACTCATCGTCACCGAGAAGTTCAACGCCGCGGTGCGCATCGCCACCATCCTGAGCGACGGGAAGGCGAAGCGGTCCTACGTGGACGGCGCCCCTGTGTTCGAGTGGGCGAAGGGGCAAGACCGCTACCAGGTCGTCGGCCTGCGGGGCCACATCATCAACCTGGACTATCCGGACACGCTCAACGACTGGCAGCGGACGGATCTCAAGGAACTCATCTGGGCCGAGCCGCAGAAGGTGGTCACCGCGGGGAAGATCGCCGCGGCGCTCAAGACCCTCGGCTCCCAGGCCGACGAGGTGGTCATCGCGACGGACTTCGACCGCGAGGGCGAGCTGATCGGCGTCGAGGCCCTCGAGATCATCCGGTCCGTGAAGTCCGACGTGCGCGTGAAGCGGGCGCGTTTCAGCGCCCTGACGAAGTGGGACATCGAGCGGGCGTTCAACGAGCTGGCCGAGGTGGACTTCCTCCTGGCCGCGTCCGCGGAGTCCCGACAGGCGCTGGATCTCACCTGGGGCGCGGTCCTGACGCGCTTCCTCTCCCTGGCCTCGAAGCAGGTCGGGAAGGACTTCCTCTCCGTGGGCCGCGTGCAGAGCCCCACGCTCGCGCTCATTGTGGACCGCGAGCGCGACATCGAAGACTTCGTCCCCGAGGACTACTGGACCCTCCACGCGAAGTTCTCCAAGGAGGTCGAGGGACAGCCCGCGGAATTCACGGCGGACCACGAGCACGGCCCCTTCTGGGCGCGCCGCGAGGCGGAGGCCGCGCGGGCCCAGGCCGAGACGGCCTCGAAGGGGACGGTCCTCGAGTACATCCAGAACGAACGCGAAGAGCATCCCCCGCCGCCCTTCAACACGACGATGTTCGTGTCCGAGGCGAACCGCCTCGGCTTCAGCGCCGCCGCAGCGATGAAGATCGCGGAGGACCTCTACCAGGGCGGCTACATCTCCTACCCGAGGACGGACAACACGGTCTATCCGTCGACCGTGAACCTCCGATCCGTCCTCGAGAAGCTCATGGAATCCCCGTTCGCGGAGGAGGCGCGGGAGCTCGCGAGCCAGGAGCACATCCGCCCGAGCCGCGGGCGCACCCAGGCCACGGACCACCCGCCCATCTACCCCGTGACGGGCGCGACTCGGGAGAAGATCAAGCGGGAGGACCACTGGCGCATCTACGAGCTCGTCGTGCGGCGGTTCTTCGCGACGGTCGCGCCGAACGCCGTCGCCCTGGCGTCCGAGGCGAGGATCGACCTGGCGGGGCAGGCCTTCAAGGCGGAAGGCTACGTCATGCGGTCCCTGGGCTGGCGGAAGTACTACCCCTACTGGCAGGTGCGCGAGGCCCACCTCCCGATCCTCGTGGTGCAGGAGCAACTCGACCGCGTTGGACCCGTCGAGGTCCACGAGGACCGGACGAAGCCGCCCGCGCGGTACTCGGAAGGTTCCCTGATCCAGGAGATGGAGCGGCTCGGCCTCGGCACGAAGTCGACGCGGCACGAGATCATCAAGAAGCTCTACGACCGCAAATTCATCGAGGGGAGGTATCCCAAGCCGACCATCGGGGGCCGCGCGGTCGTCCAGGCTCTGGAGGACCACGCCCAGCACATCACGCAGCCCGAGATGACGGCCCACCTCGAGGGGGAAATGGAGAGCATCGCCCGCGGCGTGCTCGAGCCCAGAGTGGTCGTTCAGAACTCCCAGGAGATGCTCACGGAGATCCTCGAGACCCTGGAGAAGAACCGCGAGGCGATCGGCCAGGAGATCGCGGCCGCCCTGCGCGAGCAGAACTACATCGGGAAGTGCAACGTCTGCAAGGAGGGCAACCTCGTCGTGCTCCGCTCGCGGCGCGGGAGGCGGTTCCTTGGCTGCGACCGCTACCCCCTCTGCCGGAACGCACATGCGCTCCCCCAGACCGGCGTGATCCAAGGAGCGGAGCAGAACTGCCCGGAATGCGGCTCGCCCCTGATCCAGCTCGCGGACCGCGGACGCACGACGACGTTCTGCGTCGCCTCGGACTGCCCCACGGTGCGGGAGAAGAACTTCATCGGCAAGTGCGACAAGTGCGGGACGGGCGAGCTGACCATCCGTCACGGCTCCTACGGGAAGCGGTTCGTCGGCTGCTCGAACTACCCGGACTGCCGGAACTCCTATCCCCTCCCCGGTCGCGGACTCATCCTCCCGACAGCGGACCGATGCAAGGCCTGCGGTCATCCCGTCGTGAAGGTCATCATGCGGGGACGGCCGCCGTGGATCCTCTGCCTGAACATGGACTGCCCCGCGAAGAACGGGCGGGGGAAGAAGACCGCGGCCAAGAGCGCCCCCGGAGCGAAGAAAGCATCCAAGAGGAAGGCCTCATCCCGCAAGAAGAAGGCCGAACCCGCGCCCGTCGAGGCCGAAGTCGCCTCCGGCTAGGGCGACGCCATGAACTGGACGAACTCGTCCACACTCCGAGGCTGGAGCACGAAGTTCGTCTCCTTCTCACGCCCGATGGTCGACGTCGGCGTCCGGCCGTAGTGGTGTCCCGGGCACACAATCAGGTTGTCGTCCATCTTCCGGACCCTGTTGAACAGGGAGTCGTACATCGCCCGCACGTCCGACCCAGGTAGGTCCGTCCGCCCGCAGTCCCCGACGAAGAGGCAATCGCCGGTGAACACCCGCCCGGCGACGATGAAGCAGCAGGAATCGGGCGAATGCCCGGGCGTGTGGACGACCTTCATCTTGAGCTCGCCCACCGGGACGACGTCGCCATCGTGGAGGACGAGGTCCTTCCGGGCCATGCTGAGCTCGTGGGCCGCCACCTTGCCGCCCGTCTCGTCGGCGAGGCGCTCGTTGTCGAAGATGTGGTCCGGGTGGTGGTGCGTGTTGAAGATGGTCTCGATCGTGTACCCGTTCTCGCGGGCCACCTGCTGGAGGATGCGCGCGTCGAAGCTCGGGTCGATGACCGCGGCGACCTTCTTGCCCGGATCGCCGATGAGGTACCCGAAGTTCCGCATCGTTCCGATGAGGCGCTGGTCGAAGAACGCGTCCATGGTCCCCCGGCTCAATCCGCGTGAGAGGTTAAGGATTGGCCTTCATCGGGTCTTCACGACCATGTAGCCGCGGTCTGTCAGCGCCTTGGACACCGCGTCCCAGGAGATCCTCTCTGGGTCGAACTCGACGTACCCCTTGTTGATCATGTAGTTGATGTTGATCTCCGCGATGCCGGGAATCCTGCGCAGCGCGCGGCCGACATCGATCGCGCAGCTCGCGCATTCGAGGCCGCGGATCGCGAAAAGGATACGCTGGGTGGCCGGCATCCGATGTCAACCAGGCGTCCGGCGGCTATGGCCTTTCGCCCGGTCCACGAGGTCTCGGGGGAGCTATCAAGGGCGAGAATCGCCGGGAAGCGAATCGTACATACGTCGACCCTAAGGGCCTCTCTCCGCATGGAGGGAACCGGAGGAGCGGGATTGTGAGACGCACCACCCAGTTGGGGGTGGCCCTCGCGCTCGCCGCGACCGTCCTGACGGCCTTTGCGCCGGCGGTCGCCGCGGGGAATGACGCGGGAGGCCCCATGATCGTGGACCTGAACACGCCCGCAACGCCGGACCAGCTCCGCGCCCTGGAGGCCGCGGGACTGAACGGCGTGCACGGGTACAAACACCTGCCCGTCGCGGCGGGGAACCTGCCCCAGGGGCGGATCCCCTACGTGCGCGCCCTGAGTTTCGTCACGGGCGTGCGACCGGACACGGTGAAGACGCCCACGGCGGTCACCGTAGAGGGATCCCTGGACGCGAGCCCCGCCCTCGTGACGAACACGTGGAACCTGGACTTCATCGATCGCGAGAAGACCACGGCCACGGGTGCGGGCGCGTACGTCGCCCTGCTGGACGCGGGACTCCTGCCCATGTGGCGCGACCTGCTCGACGAGACCCACGTCCGGATCGACCTGGGACGTGCGTTCACGGGCCACAACGGCAACCCCGTGCCGGACCAGCTCGAGAACGACCGGAACGGCCACGGCACCGCGACCGCGGCGACCATCATCGGCTACAAGCTCCACGACAAGTCCGTGACCGGAGGCTTCCTGCGGGACTCCGCCACGGGGACACCGGGCGAGTACCTCGTGCCGGGCGTGGCGCCCGGGGCGACGATCATCCCAATCCGCGTCTGCGACGTGGGCATGTACTGCTGGGACAGCTCGATCTACAGCGGGCTGGACTACGCGGTCGGCCTGAAGCTTGGCGACGAGGCGAACGGCGAGCTCGAGGGCAAGCCCATCGTGATCAACATGAGCCTCGGAGGCTCCACGTACTCCTTCGCCGAGGAGGCTCTCTTCGAGTACATCGTGTCCCAGGGCGTCCTCGTCGTCGCGAGCGCGGGCAACAACGGCCCGTACCCCATGGGCTGGCCCGGGGCGTACCCCGTCGTCATCAGCGCGGGAGCGGGCGGATGGCGGAAGCAGTGGTACGGCGCCCATGACTACGTCAACAACCAGTGGTGGATGGACGACGTGGCCGAGGGCGCGGCCGCCGCAGGCGAGTGGTTCATGATCTGGTGGTCCGGCGTCGAGAATCCGAACGTCGTCCCCGGCCACCCGGAGATCGGCCAGGAGCTCGACGTCGTCGCGCCGGGCCGGTTCCTCCTGCTGCCCTACATCCCGGACGGCAAGGCGTACCCGCCCGCAGACCCCGGTCCTCCGGCGAACGTGCCGAGCCCCTACTTCTTCATCAGCGGCACGTCCTTCAGCGCGCCAACCACCACGGGCGTCGTGGCCCTCCTGCTCTCCGTGAACCCGGACCTGACCCAGGCCCGGGCGGAGCAGATCCTGCGGTCCACCGCATTGCCCCTCTCCGAGGGCTGCTGGTACGCCACGTTCCCCTACGCCGCAAACAACTGCTGGGACACGAGCAAGTCTCTGGGCGGACCCGGGCACGTGACGGGCTGGGGTCTGGTCCAAGCGGATGGCGCGGTGGACGCGGTCCTCACCCTGAAGACCGCGAAGCACTGAACGACGGACGGTCCGCCTCCGGGCGGACCCATTTCCCTTTTCTGAGGGATCAGCGGCAGAACCGCTCCACGAGCTCCCGCGTGGTCTCCGCCGCCTCGAACAGCGTGGGCGCGGGAATCCCCGGGACGCCACACGTCATGAACACGGTGTCCGTGGTCGCCGTGGTCACGCGCGTGCGGTGGGAGTCCCGGTACGGGTAGATGGCCACGAGACCCTCGTCGTCCTCGCAGACGACCTCGACGCCCTTGAGCGTCACGGGGGCGTCCATCCCGATGCCCAGGAACGATTCGCCGGTGTGCGCGAGGCGCATGCGCAGGTCGCCGCGGGCGTGCGCCGCATCGAACGCGGCGATCGCAATCCGCGTCTTCATGGACGCCAGATTGTACGCGTCGACGAGGGTGTTGATCCGTGGCAGCTCCTTCCCCTGCAGGACGCGGCGGAGGAGCGCCTCGGAGGCGGGGCGGATCTTCGTGGGGTCGATCCCTACGCGCCAGTAGAAGTCCCGGTAAGCGCGGAGGCGGGGCTCGTCCTTCAGGGTCTCCAACCTCAGGTGCTCGCGGAACTCCTGCACGAGGACGGGGATAAACGCATCGAGCCGCTCGTCCCGCTCCGCCACGCGGAGTCCGCCCACCTGGACCAGGTGCGCGTCGAGACCCGGGAACGCCTCCCGCAGTGACGGATCCACGGAGAGCCGCACGTCCGGGACATCGCGGGGAGGCACATAACGTGTCCGCCTCGGAGCTATGTAGGCGGTCCGCCCCGCTCGCCGAAGGGGTCGCGATGAACCGCATCCGCGTGGCCGACGGCCAGATCTTCGCCTTCACGCCGAACCTGCAGCCCGTGGCCGCCGCGGAGCGCGGCGAGGTCTTCGAGGTGGAGTGTCAGGACTCCTGCGGGGGACGGCTCCGGACCGAGTCGGACCTTCTCTCCAAGATCGACCTGGACCACGTGAACGGAGCCACGGGCCCCATCGAGATCGTCGGCGCGCGACCCGGGGACATGCTCCGCATCCGCATCCTCGACCTCCGCGTCGGTCAGGATGTGGACCCGAACCGGACGTGCAAGATGGTGATCCCGAAACGGTACCTCGCACGCCTCCCGGGGATGACCGGGCCGACCAAGCGGGGACGCGCACGGAAACGAAAGGGCACGCGGTGAGCCCCGGGCACGGGCCACGGTGCGCCGCTTGAGCGGACACTGCCGTCCACGAAGCATCCACGAGTGTACGGAGACCGACGCTGCGAACGCACAAAGGGGATAAGGGAGCCCGCGAAGGGAACGCCATGTTCGCAGGCGGCTTCTTCCGGGCGCGGTTCGTGCGCAGGATCGTCAGCTCCTTCGCGGCCCTCCTGGCTTTCGTCGGGGGGATACTCATCCTGGTCGCCTCCGTGGGCCTCGGCCTCGTATCCGGGATCCTCGGGATCGTCCTCAGCC
>DUJI01000194.1 GCA_013329855.1 Thermoplasmata archaeon
CTCCACAAGGGCAGGTGACGGTGCGGGCTTGGGGCGGGCCGGTCCTCGACAAGCGTCTGTGGTTCCTGCTCGCAGGCACCCGGGGTGGTCTCAACCGGGCACGAATCCTCCGCTCCTTGAGGGACCGTCCGCTGAACGCCAACGACCTTGCCGGCCGGCTCCACCTGGACTACAAGACGGTCCGGCATCACCTCGACGTCCTCCACGAGAACGACTGCGTCATGACCCTGGGTAACGAAGGGTACGGCCTGCTGTACACCCTGTCTCCGAGGCTCCAGAACCATTTCGACGATTTCGAGGCGATCTGGCGGCGCCTGGAGTCCCGTGCCGAGTTAGGCAAAGAGCAAAATAGGATGCGCCCCATGGAAACGGTTCAGGGATAGTCTGGCCCTCGGCCTTTTCTGGCTTCTCAACATGGTCATCGCCGCGGCCAGCGCCGCGTTCCTATCGGCCCTCCTCCTTGTCTACTTCCGGAACCACCGGGAACTCCGGTCCCCGTTCACCCTCGGCCTCGTCTTCTTTGCGGCCCTCCTGTTGCTTCAGAACCTGGGCTCCATCTACTTCGACTACCTCATGGCCGACGCGGGCGAAGGCACCCGAGTCGCGGTGCCCATGCTGGTCCTGGACTCCGCGGAGCTCGTCGGCTTCGCCGCGCTCTTCTTCGTGACCTGGCGGTGAACCGCGGAACGACGCGGTAATAAAGGTCGGTTGCTTAGCAGGTTCCGGGGCGCCATCGTGCTGAACTACCGGCCCATGGGGAAGACCGAGCTCGAGGTCTCGGAGATCGGCTTCGGGGTCTGGACCCTGGTCTCGGGGCGCTGGGGGACCTTCTCGGAGGACGCCGCGATCGACCTCCTCCGGAAGGCGTACGACGCGGGCATCAACTACTATGACGTCTCGCCCTTGGACGGGGCGGGACTCGGGGAGCAGATCCTGGGGAAGGCATTCGCGGACAAGCGGGAACTTGTGATCCTCTCCACGAAGGTCGGCCGGACGGACGGCGGACAGGACTTCTCGCCCGCGGCCGTGCGCAAGTCGGTCGAGGACAGCCTGGCTCGGATGGGGACCCCCTACATCGATGCCCTCCAGCTCCACTATCCGGATGCCGCCGCGGCGGGGAACCCCGCCCTGTGGTCCACCCTGGAAGACCTCCGCACGGAGGGGAAGATCCGATACTATGGGCTCGCCCTGGGCCCGGGTCCGGTGGGCCTCGACGAGGCCCGCATCGCCATGCGGAAGTACGACCTCGCCCTGATCCAGGTCTATTACAACCTCCTCGAGCAGGAGGCGGGCCGGAAGTTCTTCCCGGTCGCCCTGGAGATCAAGCAGTCCATGGCGGTCCGCGCGCCCCACGCGGGCGGCGTGCTCGAGGGCGATCCCGCGACCGCCACGGCGTTCCCTTGTGACGGCGACCTCCAGGTCAAGGACCCGGCATGGGTCGCGAGCGCCGCGAAGCGTGCGTCCAGCCTGACGTGGATCCACGAGCCCAAGGGCATGACCATGGAGCAGGCCGCGCTCAAGTTCATCCTCTCCGAGGAGACCGTGGCCTCCGTGCTGCCGAACATCTACCGGGAGGACCAGCTCGCCACGTACGCCGCCGTCTCCGACTTCGAGAACTTCTCCCAGGCCGAGCTCGGCGAGATTGCCGAGCAGTTCCGCCGCGGCTTCGGTGTGGCGTGAGGCCGCATGATCCTCGGCTACGTCGACGCGAGTCACCGCCTCTACGACATGGGGTTCGGCACCCTGAAGATGAAGGTGCGCGTCGAATCGGAGGGCGGCGCCCAGCGCGTCGTCTTCTCGAAAGCCTCGGGCGAGGGGGAGGTCTCCTACCGCGTGCTCGCCGGCGCGGACGTGACCGCCTCCCTGGCCATGGACCATGACGGCCATCCCGTCCCCCTCCTGCGTCCCGTCCCGGGACGCGCCTACCGCCACGAGGCGGGGCTCCTCTTCGTCGCGGACCCGCCCCGTCGCGACCCGGAGGATCCGGGCTTCTTTCTGGTCCAGGTGCGCGCCATGCCCAGCGCGGTCCGGTTCTTCTTCGAGGACCAGGAGGGGACCGAGGTCGTCTCGGTTCCCCACGATGAGATCCTCCGCGTGGCGCCGGCGGACCGCACCGCGACCATCTACGTCACCGCGGAGAGCGTGGCCCTGCCCAAGGAGAAGATCGCCTACGCGCTGGAACTCGCCCCCGGGAGCCGCGCGGGCCCCCTGCTGACGGGCCTGCCCTTGTCTCGTTGAGTGCGACAAAAGGCTTAGGACGACCGCGCAAGTTGCCGCGGCGAGGTCGCTCATGTCGTACGACATCGGGAACCTGGGACTCGGAGGCGGCGCGAAGAAGCGGACCTGGCTCTACGTCGGCGTAGCAGTCGTCGTCATCGTCGTCGTGGTCGTCGCCCTGTTCCTGGCCAACGTGATCTGAGGCCGTCGCGGTCACGAGCGCGGGGGTTGCCCCGGCCCCGCGTGACGAGACGGGGCCTGGCCTCAACTCCGGTAATCAGGCCTGATACGAACGCCGATACCCTCAATGCCCCCCAGAGGGAGGCCTTCTCGACATCCCTCCATGAAGGTCCAGCTCGACCCCGCGTCCAAGCGCATCCTATTCGCCATGCTCGCGAGTCCGAAGACGCCCACCGAGGTGAGCCGGATCTACGGCATCCCCGTGGGGCTCGTCTGGCAGAAGGTGCACCGGCTCCGCGAACTCGGGTTGCTGCGCGAGGTCTTCTCCTACGTGGACGGGTCGGGCACCTTGCGGCGGTACTTCGAGGCCGTCCTGCCCGTGGACGAGTCCGAGGACGAGCGCGAACTCGTGGTCCAGACGTGAGGTCGCCCGAAATCCTGGACCCCCCCCTTTCCCGGGCCCGCCCCCCCCTGAGGAAGCGCGGGACCCCTCAATA
>DUJI01000003.1 GCA_013329855.1 Thermoplasmata archaeon
CCGTGGCCACGCTCACGCCGATCTTCTTCGCGATGGCCCGGAGGGAGGCGCGGCCGTCCTCCTGGAGACAATGCAGGATGGCCGAGTCGGTCGCGTCGAGGTCCATTGCTGCGGGATGCGTGAGGACAACCTTAAAGTTCCTTCGCGCCCGAGCCGCACAATCTTATACGACGGGTCGGAAGTGAGAGAATCCCCGTGGGGAGGCGGTCACGGCCATGACCATGGTCCAGGAGCTCGCAGCCTTTGTGGTCGATGGGGGTTTCGACGATCTCTCGGAGTCCGCTGTCCAAGCCCTCAAGCTCCGGATGCTGGATGGACTCGGCTGCGCGATGGGTGCTCTCGACGGCGCGCCCATCCGAGGGCTCCGAGACCACCTCGTGGACTTCGGCGGTCGGCCGCGCTGCACCACGATGGGCGGCCCGAAGACCGCGCCGGACCGCGCCGCGCTCTACAACGGCGCCCTCGTGCGGTACCTCGATTTCAACGACAGCTATCTGGCCAAGGGCGAGACGTGCCATCCGAGCGACAACCTCGGCGCGGTGCTCGCGGCTACGGAGTACGCGAAGGGGAGTGGCCAAGACCTCCTGGTCTCCCTCGCCGTGGCCTACCAGGTCCAGTGCCGTCTGAGCGACGTGGCCCCCGTCCGCGCGAAGGGATTCGACCACACCACCCAGGGCTCGTACGCCGTGGCCGCAGGCGTCTCCAAGGCACTCGGCCTCGACGCTGCGGAGACGGCGAACGCGATCGCGATCAGCGGGACCGCGTTCAACGCGCTCCGGGTGACCCGGACGGGCACGCTTTCCAACTGGAAGGGGCTGGCCTACCCGAACACGGGATTCTGTGGCACCCACGCGGCGTTCCTCGCCAAGCACGGCATCACGGGGCCCATGGAGGTCTTCGAGGGCAACAAAGGCTTCATGGACGCGATCTCCGGGAAGTTCACGATCGACTGGTCTCAGGAGGACCTGGAGCGCGTCACGCGGACCATCGTCAAGCGATTCAACGCCGAGGTTCATTCGCAATCCGCCACGGAGGGCATCCTCGAACTCCGGTCGGAGACGGGATTCGCGGCGGATCAGGTCGACCGGATCGAGATCGACATCTTCGACGTGGCCTACAACATCATCGGCGGCGGAGAGGAAGGGTCCAAGTACGGCGTGAGGACCAAGGAGGAGGCCGACCACAGCCTCCAGTACGTCGTCTCCGCCGCGATCCTCGACGGCAACGTGCTGCCCGCGGCATACTCCTCGGATCGCATCCTTCGGAAGGACATCCAGGAGCTCCACCGCAAGGTGGTCGTGCGCCCGAAGAAGGAATACAGCGACCGCTTCCCCGCGGAGATGCCCTGCCACCTCACGGTTCACATGAAGGACGGCCGGACGTTCGAAAAGGAAAAGCGGGACTACGAAGGGTTTGTCACGCGCCCCATGACGTGGGCCACGGCGGAAGCCAAGTTCCATGCCCTGGCCTCGCCGTTCGCATCCGAATCCCTCCGGAAGCGGATCACGGGGGCGCTCGCCAATCTGGACAACCTTCAAGCGGCGGACCTCCTCAGACTCCTCGCGAAGATACCGAGACGCGGCGGAGGGTGATCGGCATGAGTCCCAAGACATCGTCGAAGGCATGGCGCGAGCAGGAGCGAGCGTTCAGCTGGGTCAAGCGGAACGACCGGCAGGGCAAGCCCCGGACGAAGGGCCTCACGGAGATCCGCGGACCGTACTACTCCGTCATGGGCCCGCGCTACCTGGAGGATGTCCTCGAGACCGCCGGCGACTACGTCGACTCGCTCAAGTTCGCCGCGGGCTCGTTCAGTCTGATCCCGAAGAAGTCCCTCACGCGGCTCCTGGACCTGGCCCATTCCTACGACGTGCAGGTGTCGACGGGCGGCTGGGTCGAGTACGTCCTCACCCAGGGCAAGCAGGCCGTGGACCGTTACATCGAGGAGGTCAAGTCCGTCGGCTTCGACATCCTCGAGCTGTCGGCGGGGTTCATCTCCCTCCCCATCGACGACTGGGTCGCCCTCGTCGAGCGGACCAAGGACGAGGGCCTCAAGCCCAAGCCGGAGGTCGGCATCCAGTGGGGTGCGGGCGGGGAGACGAGCGTCGAGGAGCTCGAGGAGGCGGGGGTCCGAGACCCCGGCCGCGCGATCCACGCGGCCAAGCGGTTCCTCGAGGCGGGAGCCTACCTGATCATGATCGAGTCCGAGGGGATCACGGAGAACGTGAAGGCCTGGCGCACGGACGTCGTGTCCCAGATCACGGATGCGCTGGGAACCGAGAAGGTCATGTTCGAGGCCGCGGACCCCCAGGTGTTCACGTGGTACGTGCAGAACTACGGTGCGGACGTCAACTTGTTCGTAGACCACAGCCAGATCATCCAGCTCGAGATTGTCCGACGCGGGATCTGGGGCATGGCCGCGAACTGGGGCCGCATCGTGACGTACAAGCCGTGAGTGACCAGGTGGGGTCTTGGACGACGCGAAGTACGTCATCGTCGGCGGTGGGCTCGCGGGCTTCAATGCGATCCCCGCGATCCGGGAGCGCGACCCAGACGGACGGCTCATCCTAGTGACCGAGGAGAAGGAGCGACCGTACGACCGCGTACCGCTCTCCAAGCGGTACCTCCAGGGAGCGCTCTCTCGGGACGGCATCTTCCTCCGGCCCCCGGAATTCTACGACGAGAATCGGGTCGAGCTCTCGACGGGCCGTCGGGCCACGGACCTAGATGTGAACACCAAGAGGCTCTCCCTGGACGACGGGCGCGAGGTGCGGTACGAGAAGCTCCTGCTGGCGACGGGCGGGACGATCGCCGCGACCGTCGACCTGGTCAAACAACTGGACGGCGTCATCATCGGCGTCGCCTTCCTCATCGAGTTGACGGCATTGCGCGGGCGGCACCGGCTGGACGGCCACCAGGTCGGGTTGGCGATGCCCCCACGCCGTCTATTGAATGTGGGGGCCCGTGCGGTGCTGTTGCTCCTCCGCTGCCCCCACGCCCCCGGCCCCATCGCGCCGTACGGGTTGTAACCGAAGCTCGTATGTCACATCAATGCTCGGCCTGCCTGGGGGAGGTACACCTACGTGAGCTGTTGGGTGATTCGAAAATGGAGTTTGGCCACCTGTTCCATTCAATCAGGGGGAGATGCGCTTCGACTCGGCCATGGCCGTTAGCCATGTTGCCGGCTCAGATTCCGCCTTCGCAGGCCGAGCCTGCGAAGCTGCATTCCTCTCCCCTTGGCATTGAATTGTGGGGGCTCCCGCCCCCACACCCCGGCCCC
>DUJI01000020.1 GCA_013329855.1 Thermoplasmata archaeon
CCGGCGGAGTACTTTCGCTCCCCCAGGGAGTTACTTTCACTGACCTCCCCTCGGTCCCGCGCTTTATACGTCCTCGGTCATCGGAGGGTCGTGGCAAGTGCGGCGAACACGACCGTGGTGGTTGACATGATGAGTTTCGAGGACACCAGCTGGCAGGACGTTTACGCGTCATACGGGTGCTCCCTGTCCATGGACGCATCCGACGACGATGGCTAAGGCTCGCATCCATCCCATCTCGATCGGCGGGACGGGGCGCCTCGACGCTCCCGCCGGTCACCCTTATTTTTCGGATTCCCGGCGAGGGCGATTCCCTCGCGGAAAGGTTAAAACGAACCCGCTCGCTTGCGCCGGCTGCGCGCGGGTGGTCCAGCGGCAAGACCCAGGCCTTCCAAGCCTGAGACGCGGGTTCGACTCCCGCCCCGCGCACTGCGACTCAGGCTTCAGCCTTCGCGGCGTCGTGCCGCAACCGGTTCGTGCTCTCGTTGACGAGCGCGTCCAATTCGTTGATCGCCGCGACGAGTTCGCTCACGTCCTCGCCCGCGTTTTCCAGGTCGCGGGCAATGCCGCGCACGTCCTCGATCGTGTGCGCCGCGAGCCACTCGGCCGTCTCCTTCCGCATCTTGATCGGGTCGATCGGTCCCTTCTTCGCCATGTAGTCCCATCCCTGTCCGACGACTGTCTGCCCGAACCACAGAGGGGCTATTTAGTCCCATCGCGCCCGCGGGCGCGTTGACAAACCAGGTGCGCGCCGCGGTCTCATCGCGCGCGCCGTCGCTGGAGGAGCACGAAGATGCCGAAGGCCACCGCGACGGGCACGAGGATCCACAGCAGGAACAGGGGCCACGCGGTGAAGTCCAGGGGCGGGTTGAGCGGTCCCGATGTCCAGGAGAGCCCATAGATGCCGTTCGGCGCCCCCGCGGTGACGCGGGCCACGAGATACGCCACGCTCGCGGCCGACGGCGGGAGGACGAACGTCACGGAGCCGTCCGCCGAGGCCGTGGCGTTGCCGACGGGCAGCAAGTCGTCGCCGTACATGCTCAGTTCGATCGTCTGCGCGTTCCCACGGGACACGTAGACCTGGACCCTGGGACCGGAGGGCGCCAGGAAGGCCACCAGGGTCTCGTTGTCCGGGAAGTTCTCCACGGCGCCGTTCGTGAAGTCCCAGCCGAGCGCCGCGCGGCCGTGGCCCACGAGGGACAGGGAGTAGTTACCCGCGGGGAGCGAAGCGAAGGTCGAGGACGAGAAGCTCGCGTTCTGCTGCGCGAGGAGGGAGCCGTTGTACGTCAGGCTCGCGTTGACGTACTCGGAGCCGCTGTCCGTGGCCACGGTGAGGTAGTACGTCCCACCCTGGGGCAGGGTCAGGTTCTGGACCCGCGTCCCGTCGACGGAGAAGATTCCTGCCCCTACGCCCGCAGCGGCGGCCCGCGCGGACGGAGCGGATCCCGCGGCAGCGAGAACGGCCAGAGCCATGAGCAGCGCCCCGACCGTCGCCGCGGCCGCTCGCCCCGCGCCCCTTCGTCCCCCGGGCCCGCGCATCTCGCGTTCTGTACCGGCTCCTCGGCCAAGTAGCTTGCTGCATCCTGCGGACGCACGGGCGTTTGACGATAGATATAAAGAGGCGTTGCCCCATGTCGGCCATTTGTCAGACGCGTCCCGGGTTCGGGACGTCGCGGGATGGGATGATAGGGATGGCACTCTTCCCTGGCCTCCTCGATCGGGAGGGGCGGGTCCTCGATCGGGCCAAGAAACTCACGGTATCGGGCGACGAGCTGGCGGCTCGCGGTTCCACGCGCCGCGCCGCGTCCGCATACGAGCGCGCCCTCGGTGCCCTCGAGTCAGCGGAGCAATCCGTGCGCCGCCGCGGGGACGACTGGTGCGAAGCGTACGCCCGCGTGAGCGGTGGATTCCTCCGGATCGGCGTGGTACAGGCCGCCCGGCCGCCGGCTGCGCGCGCCTTGACGCTCGACCGGTCCAACGTCCACGCCCTGGCGTGCCAGGGGGATGTTCTGGTCGCCCAGGGCAGCGCAGGGGACGCGCTTCCCTATTACGACGCCGCGCTCCGCATCGACCCGCGGGCCAAGGATGTCTGGGAACGGAAGGGGGACGCCCACGCTGCGCTGAAGCAGTCCCCGGAGGCCATCCGGGCCTACGTCCAGGCGGTCAACCTGGACCCGGACGACGTCGACGGATACGCGCGTCTGCTCGCCCTCATCCCGGAGGACGTGGACCTGTGGATCCGCCAGGGGGACGCCCAGCGCCGCCTCGGGCAGCTCGAGGAGGCGAACGGGTCCTACGACCGCGCCCTCCATGTCGCGGCGGATCGCAAGGAGGCCCTCGAGGGCAAGGCCCAGGTCTACCTCGCGCAGAACCAGCCCGACCGCGCGCTCCGCTGCCTCGACCGGATCCTCCAGGTCGACGGCTACGATCCGGACGTGTGGCGGACCCGCGGCGACGTGCTCGCCGCGAGCGGCAAGCCCGAGGACGCCTTGCGCTCCTACGACGAGGCCCTCCGCATTCGGGACGGCGATCCGGCCACGTGGACGTCGCGCGCGGAGCTCCTGAAGAAGCTGGGACGGCACGTCGACGCCCTCCAGGCGTACGACCGCGCGATCGCCCTCCAGCCCAAGGTCCTCGCCCTCCACGCGGGCCGCCTCGAGTCCCTGCGCGCCCTCGCCAAGTGGGACGAGGTGGCCAAGGAGTGCGGCCGCGTCCTCGCCCTGGATCCGAGGAACGCGAGCGCCCTCTACACCCGTGCGGAGGCCCTCCTGGCCGCGGGCCGGAAGGACGAGGCCCTCGTCGCGCTGGACGAGTTCCTCGCGGTCGAACCGCAGTCCTACGACGGCTACGACCAGAAGCGCCAGCTCCTCCTCGGGGCGGAGCGGTGGTCCGATCTCGTCGCCACGTGCGACGCGATCCTCTCCCTGCAGCCCCACAACGTCCGCGCCCTGAAGGACAAGGGCCGGGCCCTCCTCTCCCTGAACCAGCCGGAGGAGGCGCATGCCGTCTTCGACCGCGTGCTCGTCCTCGCGCCCGAGGACGTGGACGCCATGCGCGGGGAGCGCGACGCCCTGCGCGGCTCCGGGGCGCCCAAGATTCTCCTTCGCACCTGTGACGCGATTCTGGGCCGAGACCCCAAGGACGCGGTCACCTGGCTTGTCAAGGGCGAGGCCCATTCGGCCCTCGACCAGAAGGCGGACGCCCTGGCCGCCTACGAGAACGTCCTCCGGCTCGATCCCCGCAACGGCGGGGCGTGGACCCACAAGGCGTCCCTCCTCCTGGCGCTCGACCGGTACGACGAAGCGGTCCGCGCGTACGAGGCCGCGCTGGACGCGAGCCCCGCGGACGCGGGTCTGTGGTACGAGAAGGCGCGGGCCCAGTTCCACCTCCAGGCGTACGCGGACGCCGCGGACTCCCTGGACCGCGCGACCCGGTACGCCCCGGACGACCCCAAGGGCTGGGTCCTCCTCGGCCTCTCCCTCCAGGGGGCCAAGCGGTACGAGCAGGCCGTGAGCGCCTTCGACCGCACGCTCGCCCTGGATGCCAAGCACGTCCGCGCGTGGTACGGGAAGGGCGCCTGCCTGCAGGCCCTGAAGCGGTACGAGGACGCGGTCGCCGCGTACGCCCAGGCGGCCGCCCTCGAGCCCACGCTCGTGGCGGCAACCGCGAACCAGGGGCAGTGCCTGCTCACGCTCCACCGCTACGAGGAGGCGCTGGCCGCCTTCTCCCGGGCCCTCGCGGTCGACCCCAAGGATGCCGCGGCCTCCCTGGGAACCTGCGACGCCCTGGAGGCCCTGGGGAAGTCCCAGGAGGCCCTCGAGGCGTGCACCCGACTCACCGCCCTCGACCCCAAGGACGTGGAGGCGTGGACCCGCCGGGCGCGGCTCGCCCAGCTTTCGGGAAACCTGAAGGACGCGCTCGCCTCGATCAACCGGGCGACGGGCCTCGCCCCGGATCGTGCGGACCTCCTCCGCTTCAAGCGGGAGGTCCTCGTGGTCTCCGACGCGCACAAGGCCGTCGTGGACGTCTGCGACCGCCTCCTCGCGCTCGATCCTCGGGACGCGGACGCCGTGCGGGAGAAGGCCCTGGCCTACGAGCGCCTGGGCAAGACGGACCTCGCATTGGAGACGTTCGACGCCGCGGCGAGGCTGGACCCCATGGACCGCCGCCTGTGGAACGCGCGCGGCACGACCCTGGTCCGCCTGGACCGTCGCGAGGAGGCCCTCCAGGCGTTCGACCATGCGCTCTCCCTGAACCCCGGCGACCGCTACGCGATCGCCCGGAAGGGGGGGACCCTGCTCGACCTCGGCCGGACGAACGAAGCGCTCAAGGTCTTCGAGGACGGACTCGTCCTGGAGCACGACAACCTGGAGTTCCTGAACGGGAAGGCGGCGTGCGCGGCCGAGCAGAGCCACTACGACGACGCCCTGTCCCTCCTGGCCGTCCTCTTCCAGAAGGACCCGAACAACTACGACGCGTACCGGACCAAGGGACTGTGCCTCCTGAAGACGGACCACGCGGCGGACGCCCTCGCCTGCTTCGACATGGTCCTGCGCGCCCGCCCGAACGACACGCGCGTGCTCACCTGGAAGGGCGAAGCCCTCCAGGCCGTGGAGCGCCACGCGGAGGCCCTGAAGGCGTTCGACGCCGCGGTCGAGGCGGAGCCCACGTCCGCGGACGCCCTCCGCGGCAAGGGGCTCGTCCACCTCAAGCTGGAGCAGTTCTCGGAGGCTGCGGAGAGCCTGGGCAAGGCGACGGAGTCGCGGCCCGCGGACAAGGCCCTCTGGTACATGCGGGGCTTCTGCGAGGAGCGCGCGGGGAACTGGGAGGCGGCCGCGGACGCGTACGACCAGGCCACGCGCCTGGACGCGCGCGACAAGGCGTACTGGAACAGCAAGGCCCTGGCTCTCCTCCACCTGAAGCGCTTCGACGAATCCCTCAAGGCGTTCGACGCGGCCCTGGCCCTCGACCCGGAGTACGAGCCCGCGGTCCAGGGGAAGAAGACCGCGGAGATGCGGCAACACGTCGCGCAGATCGAGGCCCACGCGGAGCGCGTGGTGCGCTTCGAGCAGCAGATGCGGCGCCCCGCGACGCGGGAGGAGATCTTCAAGTACTGCTCCGTCCCGCTGGACCACCTGGACGAAGTCATCCGGTACGTCAACGAGCCCGCGCCCCTGTCCCCGGAGAACATCTCCTCGGACGACCTCCGGAAGTACGAGGCCGTCGGCGCGAGCCTCCTGGCCCACGGGCCCGACCTGGACGCGATCCGCCTGACCGACGTGAGCGCGGCCCTCCCGCGGGTGGACCTCGAGGAGGCGCGAGAGATCTGGGGCTACCTGGACTGGATCCGCGACGCTCCCCTGGAGCCCACGCCGGAGTGGCACAACGACGATCTGATCCGGCAGGCGCTCGACCTCCCCAAGGACGAGTGGAACCTGGTCGACCTGGCCAAGGAGCTGCGGCTCGGACCCTACGAGGCGAAGAAGCTCGAGGTGTCCCTGAAGATCTTCGACGGGGGCGGGTACCGCATCACGACGAAGCCCGCGCCCGAGGTCCCCAAGCGGAAGAAGGCCGCGCCCGCGGTTGCACCTGCACCCGCGGTCCGCGAGAAGGCGCCGAAGCCCGAAGAGGACGAGGACGAGGACGCCGACGAGGACGAGGAGGACGAGCGGGCAGACCGGAAGCCCGCCAAGACCAAGCCCGCGGAGGACGCTCCCACGCGGTGTGCGGCCCACAAGCTCCTCGGCACCCAGAAGCACGCGTGCGGCACGTGGCTGTGCAAGGCCTGCCTCGAGGGCGGCGCGGAATGCCCCGGCTGTCACCAGCCCCTCGGAGGAGCGAAGCCCAAGCCCGCAGAAAAGCGCGAGGCAGATCCGGCGCGGGACTTCAGCCGCCTGTGAAACGCGCTCGCGCGGGTTGCGGGGCCTTCCCGGGCTCGTCCGACGCAGCACCCTGAGGAGCCCGATCGCGCGCCAGGCCAGGTGGCGAGAGGCTGCTTTGGGAAGCACGTTCCCTGCCCCCGGGAGAGCCGCCATGAGACCGGCGCCCCATGACTCCGTATCGACGGTACGGACTCCGCGCCTCCCCGCTCGCCCACTGGTGAACATGTTAACGGAGCCCTGGTGGGCTCACTCGAAGGTCCAGTGGTCCCGCTCGCGGAGGAGCTCGCGCAGGAGACGCACGGCCTGCGCGTGATCGATCTTCAGGAAAAACGCGCCCAGGTGCTTGCAGAAGAGCCTCGCCTTCGCGCGGTTCGTGCGAAAGTCCACGCAGTCGTGCTCGACCCGCCGCTCCTGGGTGTCGATCCGGACGGAGTAGTCCTTCACAGTCCCCGCGAGGAGCGTCGCGGAGGCCTTGTCCACGGAGACGAGGGACGGGGCGATGCCCTTGGCCGACGCGAGTCGGTTCGTGCCCAGGAGGACGCCGAGGAGTTCCTCGAGGCTCATCGCGTCGATGTCCTTGTTCAGCGGCACGTCCGCCTGGATGGTGCCCGCCTCCTCCGTAATCTCCCCGCCCTTCACCTGGATCGCGACGCCGAACTTCTCCAACGCCTCGTTGATCCGCTTGTCGATGAAGGCCTGTTCCTCGGGGGCGTACTTGGCGCGGTTGGGCTCCTTGTTGAAGTACCGCCGCGCGGCGCGCGCGTGGAACGGCGTGTGGACGGGGTACTTCCAGTTCGCCGGGTCCGCGTACCTCTCCGGGTCCTTCGGGTAGCCTTCCGGAGGCCCCGCGCGGCCGTCCCGCTTCCGCGTGGGCTTGACCGGGCGGACCATGGCCCGCGGAATGGTGGCACGACCCATAAAGGGTTCTCGCAAACTCCGAGACCCGCCCGCCTAGACGCGGCCCCGGGTGCGGCCGAAACCGTACGCCACGAGCGCCGCTAGGACCGCGATGAACGCGAACGTGCCCATGACGATGAGGTTCGCCTGCTCCTCCGTATACGTCGGCGATGGCGCGGGGTTCGTGGCCGTCGGTGTGGGCGGAGCCGCGAGCGTGTGGAAGCTGATGGCGGGCGACGATACGGCCTGGCCCGAGTGGTCCTCCGCCACGATCCCTGCACGGTAGTCCGTGTCCGCCTTCAGGGGCACGGTCATCGCAGAGGTCACGCGGTCCGTAATCCGGTAGGAGGCGTTCGTGCCTCCGCCCTCGATCCAGAGGTCGAGGTGGTCCATGTCTGAGTCGATCGTCCCAGTCCAGTTCAAGGTCGCGCCCTGGTACGTCACGTCCCGCGCGGCCCCGAGGGTGAGCCGGTGCGGGAGGAGGTCCACGGACAGGGGCGTGACCAGGGACGGCGTGCCGGTGTACTCACCGAAGTCCGCGAGGCCGGTCTGGTACGCCTGGATGCCTGCGATCCAGATTGTGAGGCCGAGAGCCAGGGAGTACGTGAACGTCGTGGTCAGCGTGGAGGACACCCCGTCACCGTGCCCGTGCGCACCCTGGGCGACGAGGCGGTGTGCGCCCCAGCTGGACCATTCGACGGCCTCCGCGTCGATGGAGGCCACCGCAGGGTCGGCCACGTGGGACGTGGAGTTCAGGGAACTTTGGAGGTCGAGGCTCACGTCCCCGAGGCCCAGGGTTCCCAGCGAGAGCCCCGGGATGTAGTACGAGCTGCGGCCGATGGGCGTCGTGGTGATCGTGGGGATTCCCACCTCGATGCCGAACAGGATGAGGACCATGGAGCAGGCGCCAGGCGCCGCGGAGATCGTCGTCCGCACGGTCTCGTTGTCCAGCAGGCCGAGCGGCTCCCCCGACGTGTTCACGTCGCAGGACGCTCGGAAGGCGGCCACGCTCGGGATCAGGTTCTGGCCGGGGATCTCGAAGTGGATGCTCTGGCCGACGAGAGGCGGCAACGTGGCAGCCGCGGGAACGGGGACGGTCAGCAACGCGGCGAGCAGCACGACGAAGGCGAGGGCTTTCGTCGGAATCCCTCCGAGGCCTGCCAGCGTCCACGGGGGATATCAAACGTGTGTATGAATCGTGGTGTCACAATCCGGGCGACGGGGCGATTCGGGTGCCGGATTCGGACCGGGCCATGGAGATTTTCACTTTCACCGTACTCCTGGGGAGATGAGGGCCCCTGGAATGCGTTCGGTTCGCCGATGAGCCCGGCGGCCGCCGTGCGCAGTCTTTCTTTCCCAGTCGCCGACTTGCCGCGACCCCTCCTCGGTGTGCTGGCGGAGTTCCGACAGGTCGTCAACAAGTCGATCCGAATCGCGCTCCGGGAGGACCTCCGCTCCCGGTTCCGACTCACAAGGGCGGCCTACGCCGTGCTGTCGGCCGAGCACAGCATCCACAGGCATTACATCGTCAGTGCTTTCGAGGTTGCCCTCGCCGTCCTGAAGGTCTACCGAAGGCGTGTCCGGAAGGGCAAGAGGGCGAACGTGCCGTACGTCAAGCAGCTCTTCCTCAAAGCGGAGAACACGTCCTATTGGTTGGACCGTGAGACCGGACGCTTGCGCATCCCAATGCGCGGGACGGAAGGCGTCCAGCTCATGTTGCCGCTCTCCGACTGGCATCGCTCCTTCCTTTCCGACTCATCGTGGGGGTTAGGCACGCTCACGGTTACGTCCGAGCGAATCATCGTAACCGTGCGCAAGGACGTGCCCGCACCGTGTGTACCACAGGCGGCCGTTGCCCTCGACACGAACGAGGACTCCCTC
>DUJI01000053.1 GCA_013329855.1 Thermoplasmata archaeon
GCGCCGCCGGGCTCGCGCTGCTGCTCGCCACGCGCCGGGCCTGGCCGACGCGCGCGCAATGGGGCGAGCTGGCGCTGGCCGGGCTCTGCTGGGCCGCGCCGGGGAAGGATCCGGGTTTCACCCCGCTATCGTTGTTGGACTTGCTGCGGCGGCGCGGGAAGCACCATCCCGAGGATTTCGCCCGCCTCCAGCTCGCCGAGCCGTTCGACCTCGTCGCCGCCAAGGCGACGTGGCTGGCGGCGCTCGACGCGGCGGATGTCTTCGCGCGCTCGCGGCCTGCCGAGGAGATGGGGTGCCTGTACTATGCCGCGGGCAAGCAGCGGTTCGTCGTTCCGGACGCCTCCGTGGCGCTCGGCGTGGCAGGGATCGTGCCGCATTACGGAGCCCCTGGCGGCGTGCTGCCGCGGCCGGCCGAGCAGCGGATCGCGGACTTCGGCGAGGTGCTCGGCGGCCTGTCCGAGCGGGAGGCAACATACGAGGCGCGCCGCTGCCTGTCCTGCGGCAACTGCTTCGAATGCGACAACTGCTACGGCGTGTGTCCCGACAACGCCGTGATCAAGCTCCGCCCCGGCAAGCGCTTCCAGTTCAACATCGACTACTGCAAGGGCTGCGGCGTCTGCGTCGCCGCCTGTCCCAGCGGGGCGATCTCCCAGAGGATGTTCGAGGATGATCAGCTCATCCAGGAGCTCGAGGGGGTGCTCTCCCGATGATGGCGATGGCGAAGCCGGACGTGCCGAAGCAGGAGTTCGAACCGAGGATCGTCGCCTTTGTGTGCAACTGGTGCACGTACATCGCGGCGGATGCCGCGGGGGTCGCCCGCGCGCGGTACGCGCCGAACGTGCGCCTGATTCGCACCATGTGCTCGGGCCGCGTGGACCCCCAGTTCGTCCTGACGGCCTTCGAGAAGGGCGCAGACGGCGTCCTGCTCTGCGGCTGCCATCCGAGGGACTGCCACTACAGTGCGGGGAACTACAAAGCCCTCCGAAGGTACACCCTCCTCAAGAAGCTGCTTTCCCAGATGGGGTTCGAAGACGACCGTCTCCGCCTGGAGTGGATTTCCGCCTCAGAGGCGGAGAAGTTCCGGAAGGTCGTCGAAGACATGACCGAGCGGGTCCGGAAGCTGGGTCCGCTCGAACTCAACGGAGGCGATTGAATGGCACAGAAGCCCAAGGTGGCCTTCTACTGGTGCGCCTCGTGTGGCGGATGCGAAGAGGCCGTGGTGGACCTCGCGGAGGGGATCCTCGATGTGGTGGCCGCGGTCGACATCGTGTTCTGGCCCGTGGCGCTCGACTTCAAGGTCCCCGACGTCGAGGCGCTCCCCGATGGGAGCATCGCGGCGAGCTTCATCAACGGAGCCGTCCGCCTTTCCGAACAGGAGGACATGGTCCGTCTGCTCCGGCGGAAGTCGAAGTACGTCATCGCCTTCGGGAGCTGTTCCCACCTGGGAGGCATCCCGGGCCTCGCGAACCTGTGGGACCGCCGCTCGATCTTCGAGTGGTACTACCACAAGGCGCCCAGCGTGGCCAACGGCGGGGCTCAGGAACCACAGGAGAGGGTGGAGGTGCCGGAGGGCACCCTAGAGCTCCCTGCGTTCTGGGACGTCGTGAAGGCGCTGGACGAGGTCATCGACGTGGACTACTACCTGCCCGGCTGTCCGCCGACTCCCAAGCTCATCGGCAACGCGGTGAACGCCCTCCTGAAGGGCGAGCTGCCGCCGAAAGGCGCCGTGCTGGCCGGGACACGAGCGCTGTGTCACGAGTGCCCCCTGAACGAGACCAAGCCCGAGAAGCTCCTGATCAAGGAAGTCAAGCGGGTCCATCTCACCAAGGTGGACCCCGAGAAGTGCCTCCTTTCCCAAGGGGTCCTCTGCCTCGGCCCCGTGACCCGCGGGGGATGCGAGGCCCTCTGCGTGAAGGGGGCCATGCCGTGCACGGGATGCTTCGGACCCACGGACGAGGTGCGGGACCAAGGCGCGAAGGGCATCTCCTATCTCTCCTCGATTCTGGACTTCGACGAGGAGGCGGACATCCGGCGGGTCATGGAGAACATTCCGGATCCTGTGGGGACTTTCTACCGGTACGCACTGCCTCGAGCCATTCTGACGAAGCCCAAGGGGGTGAAGTCGCATGCCTAACCAAATCACCATCAATCCGATCACGCGCCTGGAGGGCCATGGCAAGATCACGATCTTCCTCGACGGCAAGGGCGAGGTCTCGCGGGCCTACTTCCAAGTCCCGGAGCTTCGCGGTTTCGAGAACTTCCTGATTGGCCGCCAGGCGGAGGACGCACCGCAGATCACGTCCCGTATCTGCGGCGTCTGTCCGACCGCCCACCACACGGCCGCGGCGAAGGCCCTGGACAACCTGTTCCGGGTGGATCCGCCGCCGGCCGCGAAGATGATCCGGGAGATGCTCTACAGCGTCTTCATGCTGGAGGACCATGCCCTCCATCTGTTCTTCCTGGGCGGACCGGACTTCGTCGTGGGACCCACGGCCCCGAAGGCGGAGCGGAACGTCCTCGGGGTGATCCAGAAGGCGGGTCTCGAGATCGGCAAGCGGGTCATCGCGATGCGGAAGGAGCTGCGCGGGGTCATCACGGAACTCGGTGGAAAGACGATCCATCCCGTGTTCGGGCTCCCCGGAGGCGTCGCGAAGGGCGTCACCCCGGAGATGCAGGCGCGGTTCAAGGAGACCGCCAACCGCGGCCTCGAGTTCGCCCAGTTCTGCGAGAAGCTCTTCGAGGACCTGGTCCTGGAGAACCCCGCGTACGTGAAGATGATCACGTCGGATGCCTACACCCACCGCACCCACTACATGGGCCTCGTGGATTCCAAGCTCCATGAGAACTTCTACGATGGGCAGCTGCGGGTGGTGAGTCCCTCGGGCGCCGAGGTGGCGCGATTCCCCGCCGACCAGTACCTCGACTACATCGAGGAGCACACGGAACCTTGGACGTACGTGAAGTTCCCCTTCCTGAAGAAGGTCGGGTGGAAGGGCTTCGTGGACGGGGAGGACAGCGGCATCTACGGCGTCGCACCCCTCGCCCGCCTGAACGCGTGCGCGGGCATGGCGACCCCTCGGGCTGCGTGGCTGTACGACAAGTACTTCGAGACGCTGGGGGGCAAGCCCGTGCACCACACGCTCGCGAACCACTGGGCGCGGGTGATCGAGATCGTGTACGCCGCCGAGCGCTTCCAGGAGCTCGTGCACGATCCCGGACTCGTGGACCCGGACATCCGCACCCTTCCTACGGAGACGCCGAAGGAGGGGATTGGGGTCGTGGAGGCACCGCGAGGCGTCCTCATTCATCACTACACGAGCGACGAGCGCGGCGTGCTCACCTCCGCGAACCTGATTGTGGCGACGCAGCAGAACGCGGCCCGGATCGCCATGTCCGTGGACAAGGCCGCGCGCAGCATGATCCACAAGGGAGTCGTGGACGACGGGATCCTGAACCAGATCGAGATGTCTTTCCGCGCGTACGATCCCTGCCATGCATGCGCCACGCACTCCATGCCCGGCCACATGCCCCTGTCCGTCACCATCTATGACGACAGCGGCCGTGTGGTCCAGGAGCTCCGGCGGGACGGCTAGCCATGACCCTCGTGATTCTCGGCCTGGGCAACGACTTGCTCGGGGACGATGGGATCGGACTCCTCGCCGCCGAACGGCTCCGCTCCCTCGAGGGTCCCGACGTGACGGTCCGCACGACGGCTCAGTCCGGTCTCTACCTCCTCGAGCACGTCCAAGGGTTCGATGACGCGATTGTGGTGGACTCCGTGGTGGGGGACCATCCTGGTTCCGTCCGCGAACTCCGTGGAGCGGACGTGCGCCCGCTGCCCGTTCCCTCGGCGCACTACGCAGGCCTGCCCGAGGCGCTGGCCCTCGCACGCGCCTCCGGACTCCGGGTGCCTCTCCGCCTCCGCATCTACGGGGTGGAGATTCCCCTGTCGCAGCGCATCGGGTCCGAACCCAGTCCGGACGTCATGGCCGCGCTCCCTCGCCTGGTGGCCACGGTCGTGCATTCCGCGCAGGAGTGGGGGTACGCCATGGGCTGCGCAGCGGATGGGGAGGCGGTCTCCCATGCATGAGTACGGTCTCGTGGAGGCGGTCGTTGGGCACGCCCTCGAGGCCTGCCGAGGGCAGCGAGACTTCCAGGCCGTCTGCGTGCGCATCCAGGTCGGCGAGTTCGCCTTCGCCTCGAGAGAATCCCTGGCGACCGCGTTCCAGATCCTCAGCCGAGGTACACCGCTGGAGGGCGCGCGTCTGGACATCCAAGAGGTTCCGGGCTCCGCGAGGTGCGAGTCCTGTGGCTTCGAGGGATCTGCCGCGGACCTCGGACCCGAGGTCAGCGACCCTCCGGCGCTCTTCCTCTGTCCAGGATGCGGTTCACCGCTCCTCATCACCGCGGGTGCCGGCGTGACTCTCACTGAGGTGCAGCTTCAGGATCGTAGGGGCTCGAGAAATCCGAGTTCTGAAGGCGGAGGGCGGTAATGGCCTCATCCCCGCCCGTGTCCTTCGGGTTGCCGGTTTCGGGCTCCTCGATCCTTTCTTTGGGGACCCCAACGCAGGCGTGTCCTCTGTGGGGCATGACGGTTCAGGATCGATCGGCCGGGTGACACCATGTCGGGTAAGCCAAGTGCGAATTTTGGAAGGGCCGTGGGACCGGGGATCTTCCTTGTGTTCCTGACGGTGCTGGTGAGCGGCGTCTCGAACTTCGTGAACTTCAAGGCCGTCCAGGGGACGAACGTGGACGCCTGGATCACCATGCGGAACGTGGTGGTGGCTCTCATGCTGGTCCCCCTGGCGCTCCTCGTGGGCCGGGAAGCCCGAATCCGTCTCACCCGATGGGACTGGATGCGCTTGGCGGCGATTGGACTGGTCGGTGGCGCCGTCCCTTTCCTCCTGTACTTCCACGGGTTCCAGCTGGCCGCCAGCAGCGGCGGAGCTGCGAGCGCAAGCTTCGGCTATCGCACCCTCTTCCTCATGGCGTCCGTCTTGGGCGTGGTGTTCCTGCAGGAGAGGTTGTCCGGCCGCGCGATCCTCGCAGCGGGTCTCCTCCTCGTCGGCAGCGCGTTGCTCCTCACCCTGACCGGCCC
>DUJI01000257.1 GCA_013329855.1 Thermoplasmata archaeon
CGTGGAAGCCGTCATCGTGGGCGGCGGCGTGATCGGCACGAGCATCGCCTTTCATCTGGCGAAGCTAGGCCTGCGGGACCTCCTGCTCCTGGAGCAATCCCATCTCGCCGCGGGGTCGACGGGACGGAGCGTCGGTCTCATTGAGACGAACTACGCCCTCGACGTGGACGTGGCCCTCGCGAAGCGCGGCTTCGAGGAGTTCAGCCACTTCGCCGACGTGACCGGGGGGACCGCGGACTTCCACCGTCGGCCCTACCTCGAGACCGTGGCCGCGAAGGACCAAGAAGAGCATCTGGAACGCGCGGTCGAGATGGGCAAGCGCCACCGGGTGCACGTGGCACTCGTCGAGCCGGATCAAGTCGCCGAGGCATTTCCCGAGCTCCGCGTGGACGACGTGACCCGCGGCCTCCTGTCCCAAGACGCAGGCTTCTGCGATCCGCACTCGGTCGCCACGAGCTACGCGGCCGCGGCGCAGCGCCTCGGTGCCGAGGTCCGGACGAAGACGCCCGTGGAGCGCATCCTCGTGGATCGCGGCCAGGTCCGGGGCGTGCGCACCCCGTCGGGAGACATCCGTTCCCCCGTCGTCGTGAACGCGACGGGCCCCTGGTGCAACGACCTCCTGGAGCCGCTGGGCATTGCTCTGCCCATCGCACGCTGGCAGCGGCAGATCTTTGTCACCTCGCCGCACCCCGAGATCCCCAACGACCGGCCCATGTACATCGACCTCCCGGGCCGCTTCTACTTCCGACAGGAACTCAGCGGAGGCTTCGTCCTCGGACTCGTCGAAGACGATCCTGCCCGGGATGCCGAGTTGGCCAACCCGGAGACGGACTGGGCGTTCAAGACACGGGCAGTGGAAGCGGCCGTGCACCGCGTCCCCAAGCTCGCGGAGACGTCCATCGCGAACGCGTGGTCCGGGATTGTCACGTTCACGCCGGACCAGCTCCCCGTGCTGGGCCCTGTGAGGGAGGCGTCCGGGCTCTACCTGGCCAACGGCATGTCCGGCTACGGAGTCATGATCAGCCCCGGGGTCGGGACCGCCCTCGCGGAGCTGATCGTCCGAGGGGAATCCACGTCCGTCGACATCTCCGGCCTCGGGTACGATCGGTTCCAGGGCAAGGACTTCGTCCGAGGCGCGGGCCTTTGGCTCACCGGCCCGTGAGCCGCTCCCGGATGAAGCCCGCCGTGCGGAGCGCGACGCTCATGATGGAGATGGTCGGGTTGACGCCGGGTGCGGTCGGGAAGATGCTACCGTCCCCGATCCACAAGTTGCGGACCTCGTGACACTCACCCGTCGGCTTCGCGGCCGAGCTCTTCGGGTCCCGGCCCGCCCGGGCGGAGCCCATGGGGTGGGCCGTGAAGAGGGCAAGCCGGTTCTCGCCGACGCCCGCCTTGCCGACCCGCTCCAGGAAGGCGTCGAACTCGTTCTGCCCGATGGGTGACGTCCCGTCGCCGACAGCCAGGTCCTCCATGTGCAGGGTGGAGATGCGCACGGCGCCCGCGGCCCGGTGGATCCGCGCGGCCTCCTGGAGACCCCGGGTCAGGTTCCTGCGGTCGCGCGGATTGAGGCGGTAGTCGAACACGGGCTCGCCGCGGGCATCAATCGTCACGCGGCCCTCGGTCCAGTCGCGGACCAGGACGATCGTGTTCGCGGAGCGCGCGAGGTTGGCCATGTACTCCTTGTGGGCCCGCCCGCCCATCCAGGGAAGCGCAAGCGCGGCCAGACCGGGATGCGCGGGAGCCACCTCGAGCCACGGTCCGTGGTGAGCCTCGTCCGACTCCTGGAACCGGGTCACGACCACGGTTTGCATGGGGCCCTTCCAGAACCGGACGGGTTCCGAGAACTGCCCGAAGATGGCGGTCGTCGGATCGAAGCGGAGGCCGAAGCCGACGCCCGGGAAACGGATGCCTGAGCGCAACAGGAGGGCGGGGGTCTGGAGCGCACTACCGGCGGCCACGACCTGCTTCGCCTTGATGTGGACGGGGATCTCGCGGCCCCCACCGCGGTACGTGGCCTCCACCCCCCGGGCCACACCGGCTTCCACGACAACGTGGTCGGCCTTCGTATCGAAGAGGAACCGCGCGCCCGCATGGTAGGCATCGGGCAGGTACGTCACAAGGGTGGACTGCTTCGCGTTGTAGATGCAACCGAAGAAGCAGAAATCGCACCGCTGCTGACAGCCCTTCGCGTTCCGGAACAGAATGTCGTAGTCCACGCCCTCCCGGTAGCCGAGGGCTTGGCTCCCGCGACGCAACACGTCGTTGGAGGGGTTGACCTGGCTCTCCTCCTGGGTCGCGTGGACGCGCGCCCAGACCTCGTCGATCATCGCCTCGAAGGCAGGCGCCGTGACGCCCTCCATGCCCGCGTCGCGCTCCCACTCCTGCCGCGCCCAGACCGGCGGCTTCAGGGCGATCATCCAGTTGATCGTCGTGCTGCCTCCGGCGGTCTGTCCGGCAAGGACACCGAAGGCGAGGTCCTTCGTGGTCAGCACGCCGTGACCCTGGAACATGGCATCGTAGGCCTCGGCCTCCCGCTGGGTGAAGTTATCCGGGGTGCGGTAGGAACCGGCCTCGAGGACGATGACCTTGTGGCCCGCCTGGGCCAGCTTGGCGGCGATCGTGCCGCCGCCCGCGCCGCTCCCCACGACGCAGACGTCCGCCTGGAGCGTGGTCTCCTGCTCCGGGATGAAGGGGACGATCCTCAGCTCCTCGGGATGGCGGTTCCGGGCCCGCTCCGCATCGTCGGGTCCCTCGTACCCGAGGGCGGGCCAGTTCGGGTTCCGCTGGTCGTCCATCAGCTTGGCATAGAAAAGGAACTCCGTGAGGCGCTTGATCGCGTGGAAGCCTTGACGCTTGACCGGGAGGCGGCTGCGGGCCCAACCGAGGAGGTACCGTTCGCGGGCTTCCGCAGGCAAGCGCGTGAACCGGGAGGGACGGCCCGTCAGGACGAGGTTCAGGAGCGGGCTCTCAACCGTGCGCAGGAGACGGTGAAAGTCGGCCCGCTGATCGGGAGCCAGGTAGTTCCCCACGATGCCGACGATGTCCTCGTCCACATGGAGGTCCGTCGCGGCACGGCCGAACAGGCCCTGGGGATCGGGCACGCCGGGTATGCGCGGCACGAGGGTGTCGCACAAGGTCTGAAGCGTCCGCCGCTCGTCGGGACTGAATCCTCCGTTCCCCATCTCCATCGTCCCCGGTCCCGCATGCCGAACGAGTAATTAGCCCCTTTCGAATCGTGCGTGGCGTACCTATTTATCTCCGGTGACCCTTCGAGCGCGCTACCGGGAGGAACCACCGTGTCCGAGTACGAGACCCTGGCCAAGAACGTGATCCGCAAATCCCTGCAGGTCAAGCCGAAGGAGAACGTCATTGTCGAGTGCTGGAACCACGGGCTGGAGCCCGCCAAGGAGTTTGTTTACCAGCTCCGCGCCGCCGGCGCGAGACCCATGTTTCTGTTCGAGGACGAGCCCACGTACTGGCGGTCCGTGGAGACCTTGGCACCCTCCAAGCTCGGTCAGGTCTCCAAGTCGGAGTGGTCCGCGATCGCGGAGGCCGACGCGTACATCTTCTTCCCGGGACCCGCGGACATCGCCCGGTATCGCCGGAACATGCCCAAGACGAGCGCCGCGAGCGCGTACAACTCGGAATGGTACCGCCGGGCGGAGAAGGCGGGACTGCGGGGCGCCCGCGTCCTCCTAGGGTACGTCTCGCCGGAACGGGCGCAGTCCTACGGCTTCGACCACGCCGCGTGGCGCACCATGATCCTGGGAATGGGCAGCGTGGACTTCGGCGCAGTCTCGCGCCGAGGGAAGCGGCTCGCGGGGCTCCTGTCCCAAGACGCGGACGTGGCGGTGACCGCCCCGAACGGGACGGATCTCCGGTTCCATCTGAAGGGCCGGGCGGCGCACTGCGACGACGGGATCGTGGACGCCGCGGACCTCAAGGAGGGCGAGTTCATGACGGGAGTGCCTCCAGGCTCCTCGTACGTCGCGCCCGACGAGGCATCCGCGGAGGGGACCGTGGTCGCGGACCTCCCCATGCCCTATCTCGGCACGTTGGCCCGCGGGGTCCGGTTCGAGTTCCATGACGGCCACGGCTCCTGGTCGGCGACGGAGGGCGGCGAAGCCATCCGGGCTCTGTACGAGAAGGCGACGGGCGCGAAGGACCGGATTGCGGCGCTCAGCATCGGATTGAACCCGGCCGGGAAGTACGGCTTCCTCCAAGACGACCTGGTGGCCGGCGGCGTGGAAATCTCCATTGGGGACAACACGGAATGGGGTGGCAAGAGCAAGTCGTCGTTCTCCTTCGGAGCCCGGTTGAGTCAGGCCACGGTCAAGATTGGGCGGAAGACCGTCGTGGACGGCGGGCGGCTGACCGTCTGAGCGCGGGGATTCAGGGACCGCGGGGGGACGGACCGTGAGGCGATCGTCGGAGGAAGGATACGCAATCTTCCGATGGATCGGGAACCTCGTCACGAAGCACTTCCGCCTCCTCGTCGTGATCTGGGTCCTCGTGTTCGCGGGCGCGCTCCTTGCGAACCAGATCTGGCCCGTGGGCAACGTGGTCTCGTACAACCAGACCGAACTGCTGCCCAAGGACACGGAGTCGTCCGTCGCGCAGAACATCGTCAACGAGCAGTTCCCCGGTGCCCTCTCGAACAGCACGGCCACGATCGTCCTCGTGGCCAACGATACGACCACGGAGTACTATCGCTGGTTCGTCTTCGACCTGGAGCGGGCGATCGTGGAGTCGACCACGCTCCAGCCGGGTCAGACAGCGACGCTCCCTCTGAGGATCGGGGGCAACCTCACCCTGACCGCGCCCATCGAGTTCCTGGCGAACCCGGCGAACGCTTCCGTCTACGACGTCTATCGATCCTACGCGTTCCAGCTTGCCTCGCGCTTCGGCGATCTCGTCCACCTTCAGGTGGTCTTCACCCAGTCCGCGGTGGGGATCTACTGGGGCCTGCCCCTGTACTTCACCACGGCGTGGGTCCAGACCTTCGGTCCCACGGCGAACGCCACGGCGTTCCACGACACCGCAGACTACGTGAACGCGACGTTCCCGGGGCCCGCCACGGCGTGGGCCTTGGGCTACCTGAACGCGTTCTACTCCGCCTGGACGGGATCCTTTGCCAGTCCGCAGCCCATGGCTCCCCAGGACCGCGCGACGCTTGCCCTCGACCAGGCCGTTCCCGCGTTCGTGAACGGTGCCACCCTCTTCGACGCGACCCAGCAGGAGTTCCAGATCGGGCTCCTGTCCACGTTCGATTTCGCGAACTTCCTGAACGCATCCCTCGTGGAGGATACCGCGCTCCAGGTGTTCCTCCCGGCCGGGGTCGCGCGACTTCCCTTCTTCCAGGACCTGTACGCGAACGTCCCGGGCAATGCAACGGAGG
>DUJI01000307.1 GCA_013329855.1 Thermoplasmata archaeon
CGCGGTCACGCGGGCCAGGAAGTCCCACTCCGTCGCGATGCCTGCGGGCTTTCCCTCCGGCGTGGCCACGATCACGAAGCCGCGGCCGCTGTCCCGCATCATCCTCGCGGCTTCCAGCACGGAGGTCCCTGCAGGCGCCGAGAGGAAGTCCTTCTCCACGATGTCCTTCGCGTAGAGGACCATCGCCCTAGCTATCGCCCTGGGGGCACTTATGCCTTCTGACGGTGGCCCCGGGGGCGGGAAGCGGGAAACAGTACTTCTAGGACCGCAGAATAGGGTGGAACCGCCATGGCCCGTGGACCGCCGGCGGCATCCGCCCTGCTCCTGACGGTCGGGCTCTTCGTGGCGCTCCTTGCGGCCGCGATGCCCGTGGCCGCCCATGCCGACTTCCTCCGTTCCACGCCCGCCCCCTTCGACGTCTGGAACATCGACCCCACGTACGTCAGCGTGACCGTCTCCGAGGCGGTGCAGCCCGGTTCTCCGACCATCACCGTGACGAACAGCACGGACGTCCGAGTCGACACCGGGCCGACCCAGCTCTCGTCCACGGACCCCACGACCTTCACGGTGCGCCTCCTCAGCGGCATCGGTCCCAGCGTGTACACGGTGACGTGGACCGTGGTCTCCGCGGACGACGGCCATTTCACGGCAGGCACGTTCTACTTCATGATCGCGTACCGCGACGGGACGCTGCCCGGGAAGTTCCCGCAGACGGGGACGATCACCCAGAGCCAGCCCATCTCCCCGGTCGACGTGGCGCTGGATGCGGGCAACTTCGTCGGCTTCGCCATCGCGTTCGGCTCGACCCTGGTGGCCGCGCTCTTGTGGACGCCCGTCGGCTCCACCCTGGAGGGGGACGAGCGGAAGGCGTCCGCGGACGGCCTGCGGGCCCTGTTGCGCTTCGCCCGGATCGGCGCCCTGGTCTTCGCCGCGCCGGCGGCGGGCCTCTGGGCCGAGAACCTGATCCGCTCGCCGCCCGCGGACCTCGGCGCCGCCTTCGGTTCGACCTTCCTGCTCTCGACCGCCTGCCAGGCCGTCCTCGGCGGACTCATGGCCGTCCTCCTCGCCCACCTGCTGGCCCGGCCGAGCCTCGCGGATGCGTTCGACGAGCGGGCCTGGGAATTCCTCCCTGCATTGTTTCTGGGATTCCTCGTGATCCTCGCCGAGGCCGCGGCGAGCCACAGCGCTTCCGAGAACGCCTGGTGGCCCCTGGGCCCCGTCGCGGACGCGATCCACCTGTACGGGGCGGCCCTCTGGGCCGGCGGGCTCCTCGCCCTGCTTCGCACCCGCCGCTGGCTCCGCGAGCCCACGCCCCCGGCCTTCTCCGAAGGCCTACTGCGCGCCTTCTCCCGCCTCGCCCTCCTGGGCGTCCTGCTCGTGGTCTCGGCGGGCGCGGTCCTCGCGCTCATCCTCGTCGGGTCGGTGGACGGACTGCTCGGATCGGGGTACGGCTGGGTCGTGCTCGCGAAGACGACCCTTCTCGTGCCCATGGTCAGCCTGGGCGCCTGGAACCGCTGGCGCCTGGGCCGCGAACCCGAGGAGAAGCCGACCCACGAGCGGGTGGCGCGGCTTTCGCGGACCGTCCGGACGGAGGCGCTGCTCGGGGCCGCCATCCTCGTGCTCGCGGGACTCCTCGTGACGATGAATCCCGCGGCCGCGCCCGGACCCCAGAACCCGACGTTCACCCTGGACGCCACGGCGGGCGGACTGTACGCCATCTTCCAGATGAACCCATGGCCGGAGGGGCCCGGCGACTACATCTTCCAGGTCGTCCTGTACTACGAGAACAACGGGACGGCGTACTACCCGGGAGCCAACGCGACGCTCTCCTTCCTCCTCGAGGGGGGGAACGGGACCGCGGTCACGCTGCCCCTCGAAGGCCCCCACGGGAACCACTACTACATTGACTCCCCGGTCCTGGATGCCGCGGGAACCTGGCAGCTCCGCGCGGAGGTCCGGGGCCCGCAAGGGACCCCCGTGGACTTCGCGTTCACGGTCACGCTCCACGGCTGAAGTCGGACGGTTTTGTCAAGACGTGGGCCCCGGGCGAAGATATTAAGAACGCGGCGCGCCCTTGGCCTGTCAGACAAAGGTCCGACTGACCTTCCAGGGATGGGTATGGGCGTACTCCGCTGGCTCCTCGGCTCCCACCGCTCCGACGACGAGGACGACGAGGAGCGGGAGGACGCCTGGAAGGAGAAGCGCTCCCGGAAAGGACGCGCCAACCCGAACGCGTACCGCATCGAGGTCGACGGGGAGTCGCGGCAGATGCGGGGCGAGGGATCGCCCTTCTCCTTCTGGTCCTCCGCGCGGATCATCCTGATCCTCTCCTTCCTCCTGTGGTGGATTCAGCCCGCCGGGCCCATGATCGCCGGGTACGTCGGCGGCCGGCGCTCGGGCTCCCCGATGAAGGGGGTGTTCGCGGCCCTCCTGCCCGTCCTGGCCATCTTCATCGCGAACATGGCGTACGCGCGCGGGGTCGCGTCCTACCAGATCGACTTCGTCGCCTCCCTGCCCCAGGCCATGGCCGGGGGCATCGCGGGCATCCTTCCGTTCCTCATGCCGTACAAGGAATTCCTCGTCGGCTACATGACCGGGTTCGTCCAGGCGCTCCAGAACACGTTCGGCATGGGCACGAACGGGTACCTCATGGTCATCATCTTCGCTTACATCGGCGGCCTGATCGCGGACCAGACCCGCCGCGAACTGTTCTACAAGAGCGGCTCCTCCCAGTCCGTCGGGTTCAACCTGATCCAGCCCCTCTTCGGCGGCCGCCATCCGGTGGCCGCGGACGAGGAGGCCTACGAGGAAGACGACGAGCTCCGCGAGATGCGACGGCCCGTGCGCGCCCGCGCGCGGAGCCGCGGCCGGGGCGAGGTGGAGATCCACACGGGCCCCCCGCGCTCCCGACGGCGTCGGCGCGGCAGCCCGGACCGGTTTGAGGAGTTCCGAAGGCTGGACGCGGAGTCCGCCGACGGCCGAAGCACGCACGCGAGGGCACGGACCCGCGCGGTCGACGACGAGGACGAGGAGGATGAGGAAGAGGAGACGGTCCGCCGCGTCCACCGCTCCCCGCATGCGGAGGCCCGCGAGCACCGCGGCCGGGCCCATGCGGCCGAGGACGACGAAGAGGAGGGAGCCCCGCGGCGAGAGGACGCGGAGCCCCGCCGTCCCCGCCAGCGGAGCCACGACGAGGAGGTCGCGATCCAGCGCTTCGTGGAGCGTGCCCTCCGGCAGTACGAGCACCCGGCCCGGTGAAGTGAAAACCTTTTTATCGCACGCTCCTCTCCGAGAGGCGCTGATGTTCTGTCCCAAGTGCGGCTCCCTCATGTTCCCCGGGGACGGGAAGCTGCGCTGCAACTCATGCGGGACGGAGCGTTCCGTGACGGGCAAGGACGTCATGGTGACTAGGGTGAACCGCCAGGGCAAGGAGAGGCCCGCGGAGACCCTGGTCCTGGACGAGATCACGGAGACC
>DUJI01000233.1 GCA_013329855.1 Thermoplasmata archaeon
GGCCGCGACGGCCTTCTCGAGGACCTGCTCCCGCGTCATCTTGAGCTTGTGCTTCAGATGGATGTCCGAGGTCGCGATGAACACGTGGACCTCGTCCACGTCCGCGGCGATCGAGGCGTCGATGTCGGTTCGGACTGTCCGGTTCAGCGTGCACACCGCGGCATGCAGTCCAGCGCTCGCAATGGCCTTTACGGCCTCCAGCTCTCCGGGCGAGTTGGCGGGGAATCCAGCCTCGATGGAGTCCACCCCCAGATCGTCCAGGAGGCGCGCGATGGCCAACTTGTCCGCGGCGGCCAGGGCCACGCCGGGTGTCTGCTCGCCGTCGCGAAGGGTCGTGTCGAAGATGCGCACACGACGTCCGGCGTTCCCGCTGCGGACGAGCTCGTTGTACGGGCTCACGAACACGTCGCGTTCCGATTCGGACATGAGGTCACCAAAATGCGGGCCCGAGGAAGGCGGTCCGGCGGGATCCGGAGGGCCGCCTTCCCCTAGGCCAACGGAAGGTGACGCGGGCTAAGCAAACCCGGCTTCCGGAATCGGGGCTCCGTGTGCGTCACCTTCCTGCTACTGGATAGCAGAGCGGACCCGGAACCCGTGGAGTCCACATAAAGCTTAGGGATACCGAAGGAATCGAGCAGATTGCCAAGATTACCCGCCTGCGTCCCGGGTTCTGCGAGCGGGCCGACGAGGCCTGCACGGGAACCTTCATGTAGCGCGGGGAAAATGCCATGGGGACGCGCGTCGGCGCGCGAGGTAGAGTACAGGATGGACGAGACCGCGGACCTTCGCAGGGACTCGGGAGCGAGCGCACGCTCCGCCCGTGCCTCTGCCGTTTTCGCCGCGCCTCGGCCGTTCCCGCAGCCTCGGGCCGGCGCCGGCTCGCTGTGACCCCGCTTCGATGCGGGTGTCACGACGGGGTGTTGGCGCATGGACGGACACAAGACCATCGGCATCGCTGGCGTGGGCAAAATGGGCGAAGCGCTCGTGAAGGGACTCCTCTCCCGTCGCGTGCTCCCGCCGTCCCATATCTTGGTGAGCGACGCGATTGCCGCACGCGCCCAGGAAATCGCGCACGCGTACGACGTCGTCTGCGTCCCGACCACGGCGAAGCTCGCGGAGCGCTCCGACATCCTCGTCCTCGCCGCGAAACCCAAGGACATGCCCGGCCTCCTGGAATCGATCGGATCGCACGTGCGGAAGGACACCCTCGTCATCACCCTTGCCGCGGGAGTGCGGACGGCGTACGTGGAGAAGTGTCTGGGCGGCCGGGGCCATGTGGCCCGGATGATGCCGAACCTCGCGTGCGGCGTGGGAGAAGGAGCGACAGCGTTCGCCCTTGGGGCCACCGCCACGGACGGGGAAGCAATCCTGATCGAGGAAATCATGGGCTCCCTGGGCCGCGTCACGAAGGTCGACGAGAAGCATCTCGACGCGGTCACGGGCCTTAGCGGCAGCGGGCCTGGCTTCATGGCGGCCCTCGCGCAAGCCATGATTGAGGGGGGAATCCGCTCGGGCCTTCCGAAGGACGTAGCATTCAAGCTCGCCTTGCAGACCATGAAAGGGACCGCGGAGCTGCTCCTCTCGGGCGGCATCGACCCGGAGGCGCTGTACCGCATGGTGGCCACGCCTGGCGGGACCACGGCTGCGGGATGGCGCGTCATGGAGGAGCGAGGCGTGCCTGAAGCCATCTCCGACGGCATTGTCGCGGCCTCGCACCGTGCCGCCGAGCTGGCCGATGAAGCGGCCGAACTCTCAAGGCGAGGCGGTCACGATGCCACCTAGACCACCTCGACCGCGCGTCGCCTATCAAGGGGAACCGGGGGCCTACAGCGAGGATGCCGTGGTGGCCTTGTTCGGCGAGGCGGTGGCGAAGCTCCCGTGTCTCGAATTCCGCGATGCGTTCGACGCCGTGGATGTGGGTACAGCCACGCACGCCGTCCACGATGTTGGTCGGCGTGACTTCGACGATGGCGTCCGCGTTCACCGTCTGGATGATCTCGGGGGCACGGCGACCGGGCCGAAAGTGAGGCTGCAACGAGGCGAGGGCGCCCGCGGAGCGTTTCGCCTTGAGGAGCAAACCCGGATCGATGCCCGCAGGGTCCACCACCGCACCGCTCGTGTCGAGGGCGGCGACGATCTTGACCCGCAGCGCATACTGGCCCCCGAGGCGAGACTCCTGGGACGCGAGGAGGCCCAGCAATCCTTGACCGAGGGCGCCCAGGCCCACGAGGATGATCCTCATCGCCGGGATCCTCCGAGGGCCGACAGGATGGCCTTGACCGTGGGCTCGACGACGGCGACCTCGACCCGTTCGCGCAGCGCGGCTTCGGGGTCCTTCAGCCCATGGCCCGTGCACACGCAGACCACGGTCTCCTCCGAGCGAAGCGTCCCCTCCCGGGCGAGGCGCATCGCGCCCGCCACACTCGCGGCGCTCGCGGGCTCCACGAAGATCCCTTCCTCCCGCGCGAGCTGCGTCTGGGCCTCCACGAGGAGCGGGTCCGGCAGCTTCAGTGCGAGCCCGCCCGACCCCCGGATGGCGCGGACCGTCTTCCGCCAGTTCGCCGGGTTGCCGATGCGGATCGCGCTGGCGACCGTCTCAGGCTTCTCGACGGGTCGGATCTCCTCGCGGCCCTCGAGAATCGCATCCGCGATGGGCGCCGCGCCCTCGGCTTGGACGCCCACCAGGCGCGGCAGACGTTCCGTGGCGCCGAGCGCCTTCAGCTCCTGGAACCCTTTCCAGTACGCCGCGAGGTTCCCGCCGTTGCCCACCGGGCACATTAGCCAGTCCGGGACGTTCCCGCCGAGCTGCTCGAAGACCTCGAAGGCCGCGGTCTTCTGGCCCTCGATGCGGTACGGGTTGATCGAGTTCAGGACATAGGCGTCCAGCCGGTCCGCGGTGTCCACGACCACGTTCATCGCATCGTCGAAGCTGCCCCGGAGTCCCACGATCCTCGCGCCCTCGAAGTAGGCCTGCGCGAGCTTTCCCTGGGCCACGCCCCCGGCGGGGACCAGGACCACGCACTCCAGGTGGGCGCGCGCCGCGTACGCGGCCAGGGAGGCGGCCGTGTTCCCGGTCGATGCGCAGATCACGCGCTCCCGCCCGAGGGCGACGGCCTCGGTGACGCCCACGGTCATGCCGCGGTCCTTAAACGAGCCCGTCGGGTTCTGGCCCTCGTTCTTCACGAACGCGGCGGTCCGCGGCGATCAACGCGACCCGGTTCGCGTCGTCGTACGTTCCGTCTACGGGCACCACGGTGGCGCCGTAGAGCCGGGGAAGGAGCAGCTTGGTCGGTTCCAGGTGCGCCGAAGCGAAAACGTAGCAGGGCAGACGGGCCTTCGCGGCCGCGGCGGCCGTGGCCGCGGCCAGGTTCCCCGTGGACGCGCAGCCCACGGCGGGCACGTCCCACTCGCGCGCCTTGGCGATGGCTACCGCGACCGGCCGGTCCTTGAAGGAGTACGTGGGATTGACCGTGTCATCCTTCACCCAGACGTCGCGGAGGCCGAGCGTCCCGGCCAGGTTCTCCGCACGTCGCAACGGCGTGCAGCCCACTTGGAGGTCCACGCGGCTCGCGGGGTCTGCGACCGGGAGGAGTTCGGCGTAGCGCCACAGATCCCGGGGCCGGCCGGCCAAGCCGTCGCGCGTGAACGCCTCCCGGACGGCCTCCATCTCGTAGCGCACCTCGAGAGGGCCGAAGCAGGCATCGCAGACGGTCCGCAGGGTCGCAGGATACTCCGCCCCGCACTCGCGACACCGCAATCCGCGCACGTAGCCCATGGATCCCATCCTCTCGGGGATGGCGTCGTGCGAGGGCGGAGGCCCGCTTGACCCCTTGTGACGGAAACCATGCGGATAGGCATACCCGTATTCCGATTCGCGTGGAGAGATGGGAGGTCGGAATGGCGGCTCAGACGATCGTCTCGCTCGTGACGAAGTACTCCGGTGCGGTCCAGCCGCCCGCCCGCCAGATGAGGCTGACGTGGCAGTAGCTCAGGGCGGGCAACGGGGCTCCGTTCCCCGTGACCCAGAACGTGTCGCCCGGGCTCACCTTCCCGTTGTGGTCGAGGTCGAGCCAGACGATGTGGTAGTAGTCCTTGTGCGTGGACGAACCGATGAGGAACGTGGCGTTCTGTCCGCTCGCGGGCAGGGGGACCGCCGCATCCCCGAAGTTGTTGATCGTCAGGTTCACGTCGAAGCCGGTCCAGGCCCACGAGGCGTTCCCGTCCGAGCTGACGTTGAACGTGCCGTTGCCGCCAACCATGACGGCCGCGGAAAACCGAACCGGGGCGGAAGGGGGCGGCTGCAGCGTGGTCACGAACCCTTAGAACGCGATCGCGAACACGGCCACGATAAGGAGGAAGATCGCCACCACGAACCCGAAACCCTTGCGGTCCACGAGACGCGGGCCCATGAGGAATCCGCGGAGTCCCTTGGGCCGCTCCGGGGGTACCGGGAACGGACGGTCCGGACCGGGGACCGCGGCGGGTTCGACCATCAAGGCTACCCGACCGTCCGCGGTAGATAAGGTCTCGCCGCGGCTAGCGCGATGCGCCGCGGACCGGCGTGGTCCCGACTCCGGCTCGCGTCCTCGACTCGGCATAGGCCAGGATCGCCGCGGCCAGGAGCGCGGTGGAGAACGCGTACACGTAGGCGTAGAACTGGTCGATGCCGAAGAGCACGCCGAGGGCCAGGTTCGCGGTGAAGAGTCCGAGGGCCCGCGTCATGCTCAGCCAGCCCATGCCCTCCGACAGGCGGTGGGAGGCGACCAGATTGGAGATCAGCGTGGGCTCGAAGGTCTCCACGCAGCCCGTGGCGAAGCCGAGTCCGGCCGCCGCCACGTAGAATGTGGGCGCGCTCCCCCCGACCGCATACAGCGTGCCGATCGCGAGGGACGCAAACGCCGCGAGCAGGTACCCGATGCTCCAGATGGCCCGAATCGGACGCAGGCGCCTTCCGCCGAGCACGATCCCGGCCAGCGCGGAGAGACCGAGATACACGCCGAAGGTGACCACGGCGAGGGCGCTGATCACGGAGGGCGCGCTTCCGCTTTGGGACTGAGCCACGGTCAGGATGGGGAAGCCGAACGAGTAGAAGCTGAACCCGAAGAGCGTCGCGGAGAGCAGGAGGGCCCGGTACGCCACGACGGTGTCGCCCTGCCCCGCCGCGGACCCGCTCGGGCGCGGACGCGGAGCCGCGACCACGCTCGCCGCGGGGCGGTTCGCGAGGACCAAGCACAGACTGGAGAGGGGCAGAGGGAGGATCGTGACGAGGAGGACGTCCGTGTAGGACACGCGGACCAGGAGCAGGACGACGGAGTAGGTGACCGCCAGCACTCCGCCGCCCACGTCGAGCGCGTGGAGGAATCCAAACACCTTGGACCGGTACTAGGGATCCGTGACCTCGACGAGCCACGCTCGCCGCGCCGGGGTGCGGGAGTACCGGGCCCACCAGCCCGCGACGAAGAGCCCGCCCGCGACCGCGACACCGGCGGAGAGCCCGCTCAGGGACATGAGGGGGATGAGCAGGTTGCCCGCCAGGGCGACGTACTTCTTGTTGAACCGGTCCCCTGCGCGGCCGCCCACGTAGGCGAAGAGCGACCCCACGCCGTAGGGGAGGGCGAAGAACAACCCGACGTAGAAGACGTCCTCATGGATCTGAAAGACGAGGAACAGGGGGAACACAGCCGCAACGGCCTGATAGCCCGTGTCGGCGAAGAAGGCGGAGAGGCAAAGGAGGAGCGCGTCACGCGTGAGCCACTTGCGCCTCGGCGCGCCGCCTTCCATCGCGGGCCGCATCGTGGCGGCGCACTAGTAGCTTCGCGACTGCATGACCCGCGACACGGTACTCGAGACGATGGGCCCGGCCAGATTCGGACTGGCGACCTTCCGGTTATCAGCCGGACGCTCCAACCAGGCTAAGCTACGGGCCCGCGCGGCCGCAGAAGCCCGGGCTCGATTTAAACGTTCCCTCCGGGAGCGGACGACACGTATCGTGGGTGCGGAAGGACCATAGCCCCCGACCCCCTGGTGAGGCCCGAGGGAGTGCTTGAGGCGTTGGCTGGTCCCCGTCCTCGGGATGGTCGCGGTCGGGCTGGCGGCAATGTCCTTCGTGACACCGTGGTGGACGATCCAGACCCAGGGGGTCTTCTTTCATTGGCCGGTCGACGGCACCCGCCAGTTCGGCCTGTTCGGTTGGACCCTACAGTGGTCCACGAGCGGACCCGGTCCCAACCAGACGACGACCCAGTCGAGCAACTACGCCAACCAGACGGAGCTG
>DUJI01000236.1 GCA_013329855.1 Thermoplasmata archaeon
CTGTGGGCTATTGCAGCGGGGGACGTGGCGGGAGCGTCTTCCGCGGGACCTGCGTACGCGATCTTCGCCCCGTCCAAGATTACGCAGCCGTTCTCAACCACATCCCCCCGTCCTGGAATGAGCACATCCGCATCAATTCGTTCCATGCTTACAAGGCCTCCACGAGAGTGAATCCCCTGCTGGGGAGATGCCTCGGAGCGGGTATATGCGGCCTCTTTGCGGGAGCTCTGGGCAGGAATGTCGGCATGGGCCCGTCGACGTGCTATCGCTCGCCTGGCCAGGCCTTCGTGAATTCATCGAATGTCGCAATCTCATAGGCCGAGAAGTCGCCTGACCCTATCATCGGGAGTACCCAAATCGCGATGATGATGCCCGCGGCCGGGCTCACCAGTTCCTCGGTGATCTCGCCGGTGAAGCTGCGGATTGAGGCTAGCTTCTGCCCTTCCTTGACCTCGTCGTCGAGACTCACGTACGACCTGAAAACGCCCCCGCGAGTCGGAAAGACGTGAATCACGTCAGGGAAGGCTATGTACTTGGGCAGCCTCTTGGGCTCGCCCTCCAGCATTCCGAGATACTTCATTGAGTTCTCGAAACCACGGAGTGCGACTTCGGTGCCCGTCTTCACGTCAGGTCCAATTTCAGGTACGAACGACGGGATCCCCTCTTTGAGGAGCGCGGCCATCATCGTGGAGGTCCGGGCTCCTCGCTCGGTGGACGTTCCCACCCAGTGGATGATCTTCTCGAAGAGGAAGGACTCGGCGAAACCTTTGATCGTGGACTCCCATTGCTCCCTCCTCTCGTAGCCTGCAATCATGTACGGCGCTACTTCGGCGATTCCGGGCATTCCGTCATGGACATCGATCACGTAGTCGGCATGAACCTTCATGAGCTCAAACATCCGGGCGGCGACCTGCTGCGCCAGCCACCCGTTCTTGAAGCCTGGCCAGGCCCTGCTGAAGTCGTAGCTGTCGATGGGGCTGAACCGCCGCTTGATGTTGAATGCAGTGCTGTCGAGGACGGGGAAGGCGACTACCTGGCCCTTGACCCGGCTGGGATCGAGGCTGCTCATGAACTCCACCACGGCGCTCGCACTGAGCACCTCGTCGCCGTGCTCACATGCCGTGATCCAGAGCGACGGCCCCTCCTCCGCTCCCGTGACAACCACGAAGGGAATGGTCTCCGCGGAACCGTCGGGGTGCTCCGCAACCTTGATGATCCCCGTGGTTCGCGAAGCGGGCTGAATTGGCACCCCATCCAGGGACGAGAGTTTCGAGCGCTTGCGGGACATGCGGAGGTAATCGGAAGGAACATATTTAACAAATCCGCCCGGCCAGTCCCAGGCCTACATCACTCGCTGGTCTCGGGAGCCCCGGCATTTCGAAAAATGTTTTGTACTGTGGCAACGATGCCCCGCCGGTGGCCATGGAGCTCTCAGGGCGAACTGCGGCGATTACTGGCGCAGGATCAGGCATCGGACGTGCGACCGCACTCCGCTTTGCACAGGAGGGAGCATCGATTGCAGTAATCGACATGGACCCCACCTGGAGCCATGAGACGGTCAGCATGGTCAAGAAGTTGGGTGGGAAGGCGCTCTTCATTGAGACCGACATCCGGAAGGAGGCGCAGGTCGAACGCGCTGTCGATCAGACCGTGAAGGTCTTCGGCAGGATCGACATCCTCGTGAACAACGCCGGCATCGCGAGGACTGCCAAGATCATCGAGACGAGCGAGACCCTGTGGGACGACATCATCGACACGAACCTCAAGGGCGCATTCCTGATGTCGAAGCATGTGATCCCTCACTTCATCCGCGCGAACCGGGGTGTGATCATCAACACGGCCTCGGACGCAGGAATAGTAGGGTTCGCAAATCTCGGCGCATATTGCGCTTCAAAGGGAGGCCTCATTCAGCTGACGAGGGCGCTCGCCATCGAGTACGGGGATCACAACATCCGTGTCAATGCCGTCGCCCCGACCTCCACACTGCACACGCGGATGCTGGACCGCCTGCTCAACGCGGCTCCCGATCGGGACAAGCTGCACAAGGCGCTCGCGGACTCCCACCCTCTGAAACGCCTCGGGACGGCTGAGGAGATTGCCGAGCTGATGCTGTACCTTGCTGGCGACCGGTCGGCGTACGTCACTGGGGCAGTGTTCTCGATCGACGGCGGAATCACGGCGGCATGCCCGGTCGCGTCCTTCTAGGTCACGGGTCCGATCCGGAGGTCCCCGTGAACGGCCGCCGAGACAGGACGAGGACCGTCGGGAGTGCGCAGGACCGGGCAAACGAGCCCGCGAGGCACGACACCCGGCCCAGCGGTGGCCGACCCGGAAGCCGGCGTCGGCAGGTCCCCCATTCGACTCGGGAGCAGATACTTAAGGCATCAGTGAGCTTCGGCACTTCGGGTGCGCACATGCAGTCGCTCGGGTACGAAGAGTTCCTGGACATTGCGTTGGGCGGGACGATTCTCGGAACGGGAGGTGGCGGATCTCACCGGACCGCAAAGGCACTCGCCGATGGCTGGCTCCGGAGGAAGACGATCCAGACGACCCCGCTCTCCAAGGTCCCAGCCGAGGCATCCGTGGTGGTCGTCGCCGGCATGGGCTCCCCGGAAGCCATGCTACGTGTCCCCTTCACGACGCAGGCGCAGAGCGCCTTCGCCTCCATCGAGGAGTCCATGGGGGAGCGGATTCGGTACGTGCTCCCGGTCGAGGCAAGCGGGTTCAACTTCCTCACTCCCATGACCGTTGCGGCCCACGAGGCCGTGACGGTGGTCGACGCCGATTGTGCCGGACGGGCGATCCCTCGCCTCAACCAGACGCTTCCCTTCGCGGGGGGCATCCACCTCACGCCCATGGCACTGGGAAACGCCCCGGGCGAGACCGTGGTAATCCGGACGGACAGCTATGCACTCGCCGAGAAGCTCGCCCTCTCCGCTCTCGAGGACTTCGGATGGGTCGCCGGGCTTGCCTGCTACCCGATGAAGGGCAGTTCCGCCAAGCGGACCTGCATCTCAGGCACCATCTCCCTGGCCGGGGAAGTGGGCAAGGCCATACGCGAGGCGATCGCGTCGGAACAGGACCCGGTCCCTGCTGTGCTCCGCAAGATGGGTGGGGCCATCCTGGTACGTGGGACCGTAGAGCGCGTGAGCACCGATAGCAAGGGAAGCTACACGTTCGGATTGGTCGATGTTCGGGGCAGGGGCGAATACCGCGGATGCCACGTCCGGGTCATGTCGATGAATGAGAACATGATCGCCTGGCGGAATCGGCGCCCCGCCGCGCTCGCCCCGGACCGCATCTGCTACATGAAGACGGACGGCTCGGCAACCACCAACGCGGACCTGAAGCCGGACGATGAGGTGGTCGTGCTGGTCCTGGAGGCGCAGAAGGAGTGGAGATCCAAGGCGGCGTCGGGCCTGTTCTCCGACACCCTGCGAGCCATGGGCTATCCGGGCCGGTACGTGCCGGCACGAAAGCTGCTTCGCATGGGGAAGTCCGCCGGCTGACGCGCTTCGCGTCTCCCTTGATCGTCGGTCGAGGCCGACATGGGCGCAGTCTGGGTCCGGTGGCCCCTCGGTTCTGCCCCAGGGTCGTCTCGGCGTCGACTATGGCGACGGGGTCGATTCGACCGGAGCCGCGTCGGAGGTCTCGCCTTCTGAGGGGTACTTGTAACAGGCTACGAAATGCTCGCTCTCGACCTCCGCCAATTCGGGAACGTGGTCTCGGCAGACGTCCTTCACCCAGGGGCAGCGGTACTGGAAGCGGCATCCGATCGCCGCATACTCCTTCTCGACGACATCGGCACGAGTCTCCACGCGCTTGCGCTCCGTCATGACATCGGCGACGGGAACCGCGGAGAGGAGGAGCTGGGTGTACGGATGGAACGGTTTCTCGACCACGTCGGCCGCCGATCCGAACTCGACGATCTTGCCCCGATACATGATGGCGATTCGGTCGCTAATGTACCGGGCGACGGCCAAGTCATGGGTGATGAACAGGAAGGCCGTCTTGTACTTCTGGCGGAGGTCGAGCATCAGGTTGAGGATGCCGGAGGCCACCGAGACATCCAGCATGGAGACCGGTTCGTCGGCGACCACGAAATCGGGCTTGAGGATCAAGGCCCGCGCGATGGCCACGCGCTGGCGTTGGCCTCCGCTGAGCTCCGTCGGGTACTTGTGGAGGAACGCGTCGGCAGGGCTCAGTCCCACTTGCTCGAGCATGTTCACAACGCGTGAGGAAATCTCGTCCTTGCCGATGCGCTCGTTGACCCGGATCGGCTCGGCGATGGTTCGGAAGACGGTCATCCGGGGATCCAGGGATTGATAGGGGTCCTGGAAGACGACCTGCATGCGGCGACGGAATCTGCGTAGTTGCCTCCTCTTGAGATTGCACAGGTTCGTGCCCTTGAGGAAGATGCTTCCTTCCGACGGGGACTGGAGGAGGATGAGTACCTCGCCGGTTGTCGTCTTCCCGCTTCCGCTCTCGCCGACGAGGCTGAGTATCTCCGACTGCTTGATGTCCAGGTCGACCCCATCGACAGCCTTGATGAGCTGTCCCCTGCGGCCGACAAGGGAGCGGAAGATCCCTGCGGCCGGTTCGAAGTACTTCTTGACGCCGCGCGCACGGATGACAACTAGCTCCTCGCTCGGCATCAGGTCAGCTCCGTGTCGTACAGGAGGCACCTTGTCAGGTGGTCCCGCTCGGATTCGTAGAGGCCTGGCGCACGATGCTCACAGTCGTCGAACGCCTTGGAGCATCGTGGACGGAACGGACACCCCACGAGCTTCCGGCTCAGGTCGGGAGGGCTGCCCGAGAGCGTCGCCAGTCGGGTCCCGACGCCACGAACGCTGGGGACGCATCGAAGGAGGGCATCGCTGTAGGGGTGACGGGGTGCGCTGAGGATCTCGGCCGTGTCCGCGAGTTCCACGACTTGCCCCGCATACATCACGGCGATGCGGTCGCAGACCTCGGAGACAACGGCGATGTCATGGGAGATGAAGATCACGATTCGACCATTCTGTTCCTGCCAATCCTCTATGGTCTTGAGTATTCGATCCTGAACGACCACATCCAGCGCGGTGGTCGGCTCGTCCGTAATCAGGACCTCGGGATCCAGAAGCAAGGCGAGCGCGATTGCAGAGCGTTGTCGCATCCCTCCAGAGAACTCGTGTGGGTAGCTCCGGACTCTGTGCATCGGGATTCCCATCGAGACCAGCGCGTTCTCGGCTGCGCGTAGGGCGTCAGTCTTCGTGGACCCCTGGTGAGTCATGTGAACTGCCGCAAGTTGATCGACAATTCGGTGCACCGGGGAGAAGGCGTTCATCGAGCTCTGGAACACCATCGCGA
>DUJI01000229.1 GCA_013329855.1 Thermoplasmata archaeon
CCGGATCATCCTCGAGGAGATCGACAAGCAGCTCCAGCAGCTCGCCGCGGACCGGGAAGGCGCCCTGAAGTACAAGGAGCTCAACGAGCGCCTGACCGAGGCCAAGGCCCAGCTCGCGTACAAGAACCGAGAGCTCATCGAGCGCCAGATCCTCGGCACGAAGGAGCAGATCACGAAGCACGAGGGGGACCGGGAGAAGCTCCTGTCCCAGAAGGCCGAACTCGCGAAGAAGCTCGAGGAGGCGCAGGCGCGCCTGAACGAGCTCGAGCAGAAGATGGCCGACCGCGGCGGCGAGGAGGCCAAGCAGATCAAGGAGAAGCTGGACGGGCTCCGCGTGGAACGGGCCCGCGCCTCGGACGGGATCGAGTCGTCCAAGGAGGTGCTCAAGCAGATCAAGTCGGACTCCTCGGACGCGGCCAAGGAGCGCGCCAAGGTCGTCAAGGAGATCGACGCCCTCGAGCGGGAGCGCGTGAACGTGGAGAAGCGGGTCGCGGAACTCGAGGCGTCCATCAAGTCGGTCGACGCGGACCTCCACGAGGTCGATGAGAAGGCGTCCAAGAGCGACGCGAAGGTCCTCGCGATCCAGAAGGAGATCATCGCCCTGAACAACCAGGCCGATGAGATCGAGGAGAAGCTCAAGGGGATCGTCCTCGAGGGGGACCGGACCAAGGAGTCCATGGAGCGCCTCTCCTCGGAGATCGCTCAGCTCGAGGAGACCCGGAAGCAGTACCAGGTCGAGTTCGACGACGCGGACTGGCAGCTCAAGGAGCTCAAGTCCCACACGAAGGAATCGGGCAAGGGGCTCGCGAAGCTCCAGCAGGAGTTCCACGAGAAGCGCAACCAGGAGGCCCGTCTCTCGAGGGAGCAGACGGAGCTCCAGGGCGCCATCCTGACGCTCACCCGGCAGTACGCCCAGCTCAAGGCCGAGGCCGATGTCGCGGAAAACATGCGGCGGGGCTACACGGCCGCGGCCTCCGCGATCCTGGAGGCCCGGGACACGGGATCCATCAAGGGTATCCACGGCACGGTGGCCCAGCTGGCCCACGTGGACCCGAAGTACGAGACGGCCATCGTCACGGCCGCGGGCGCCCGCATGCAGGCGATCATCGTCGACGACGACGGCGTGGCCGCCGCCTGCATCGACTACCTGAAGAAGAACAAGATCGGCCGGGCCACGTTCCTGCCCCTGAACAAGATGCTCGTGGGCAAGCCGCGGGGCAAGGCGATCCTCGTGGCCAAGGAGTGCCTCGGATTCGCGATTGACCTGTGCCAGTTCGACGAGAAGTACCGGGACGCGTTCTTCTACGTCTTCGGCGACACGCTCGTCGTGCAGACGCTGGACGAGGCTCGCAAGTGGATGGGCGGCGTCCGCCTGGTGACCCTGGGCGGGGAGCTCATCGAGGCGAGCGGCGCCATGGTGGGCGGCGAGGCGGAGAAGTCCACCCTGAAGTTCGGGCCGCGCTCCGCGGACGAGGTGCAGAAGGTCTCCGAGAAGCTCCGGGAGGCCCAGGCCCAGGCCGAGACGGTCGGCACCCAGCTCGAGGAGCTGCGCAGGGAGATCCTAGAACTCGAGGGCCAGCTCAAGGACTATGGCGGCAAGAGCGGCGTCGCCGAGGTCAAGCTCAGCGCGATCGAGGCGAAGCGGAAGGAGTACGCCACGAAGCTCTCCGGCGCCGACAAGGACCTCGCAGACCGCAGGGCGCGGTTCGGTGAGGCGGAGAAGACCGCGAAGCGGATCGCGGAGGACCTCGAGAAGTTCACGAAGGGCCTGGATTCCCTGAAGGCCAAGCGGGACGAGCGGAAGAAGGCCGTGATCGACTCCACGCCGCAGCAGATCTCCTCCAAGATGAAGGAGCTCATGGCCAAGCGGACCTCCGTGGCGGAGGAGCTGAGCCAGAACCGCTCCAAGCTGGACGCCATGGCGACCCAGCTGCAGGTCTTGGGCGACCGGAAGACGGAGATCGAGGCCCGAGCCTCGACCCTGGACGGCCAGAAGAAGGAGCACGAGGGCCGGATCACCACGTTCGAAGGGTCCCTGGGTCGCCTCGAGAACGAGATCCGCGGGCTGGAGAAGATGGAGGCCCAGCTCGGAAGGAAGATGCAGGACCTCCAGGACGCGCGAGATGCGGCCTACCGTGAGAAGACGGACATCGAGGGAGACCTGGACAAGGTCACCCACAAGGTGGAGACGAAGGACGACTTCATCCTGAAGATGCAGACCGAGCTCAAGGTCCAGGAGGACCAGCTCGCCGAGGCGGACCGCGTGATGAAGGAGATGGCGGTCGAGATCAAGGAGGCCAAGCTGCCGTCCCTGGAGACGCTCAAGCAGACCATCTCCGAGTGCGAGACCCAGATCGCCGCGCTGGGCAACATCAACCTCCGCGCCCTCGAGGACTACGACGCCCAGCAGGCGCGGCACACGGAGCTCGACGAGGATCACAAGCGGCTCGAGGGCCAGCGCCAGGAGCTCATGAACCTGGTCGCCGAGCTCACGGAGAAGAAGAAGGAGGGCCTCGGCAAGGTCTTCATCGCGATCAACGAGAATTTCAGGAAGGTCTACGGGGAGATCTCGGACGGCGGCGAGGCCGAGCTCCTCCTGGAGAACGAGGCGGAGCCCTTCCAGGGCGGCCTCATGGTCAAGGCTCGACCCCCGAACAAGAAGGTCCTGCGCCTCGAAGCGCTCTCCGGGGGCGAGAAGTCCCTCGTGTCCCTCGCGTTCATCTTCGCCATCCAGGAGTACGACCCGTCGCCCTTCTACTTGTTCGACGAGGTGGACCAGAACCTGGACGCGGTGAACGCGGAGAAGGTCGCCCGGATGATCCGCAACAACAGCGCGACGGCCCAGTTCCTCCAGATCTCCCTGCGCAAGGTCACCCTCAAGGAGGCGGACCACATCGTCGGCGTGACGATGACGCCCGGCTCCACGTCCGAGGTCATCATGCGCGTGAACCTGGCCGAGATCGAGGACGAGAAGCCCACCGCGGAGGTGCCCGCATGAGCGAGACCTCCCAGGCCATCCTGAACCACCTCCTGTTCCACAAATCCCTGATCAGCGAGCAGGACGGCGGGGAGCGAATCAACCGCTACCTCTCCATGCTCGGGGAGATCGACCAGGGGATGCACGTGGCCGTCCGCGACCCGTTCGAGAAGAGCGTGGTCGCGGCGTTCGAGCTCGTCCTGGAGAAGCAGATGGACCCGTGGGAGATCGACCTCATGCAGTTCACGAAGCTCTTCCTGGACAAGGTCCGCAAGGACGGCGTGGTGAACTTCGTGACCGCAGGGAAGCTCGTCTTCCTGGCCTGGTCCATCCTGAAGCTCCAGAGCGACAAGGTCCTCCTCGCGGCCCAGCCCCCCGAGGCCGAATCGGCCGGGGACGGATGGGACCTGGACCTCTACCGCGACCCGGAGGACCTGGACTACAACCAGCTCATCCTGGACGGCGCGAGGATGCCCCTCAATGAGGCGATCCGGCGGGAGGGTCGCCGCGCGGTGACCCTCATGGAGCTCATGGACGCCTTCGACGAGGCGCGCCGCGAGGCGGAGATCCAGATGCAGCTCAACGCGCTGCGGGAGCAGGCGATCAAGCGCTTCGCCCCCAACTTCCACCAGAAGGTCCACGGCGAGGACCTGACGGAGGACATCGGCCTCACCTGGGGCCGCCTGACCCAGTTCAACGGGGACCCGGTTCCCCTGCGTTCCCTGGTTGCGGGGAGCGTGTGGGACGAGGTCACCGTCTTCATGGCCCTGCTCTTCCTCGCCCAGCTGCAGAAGGTGAAGCTCTGGCAGAAGGAGTTCCCGCACGGAGAGATCTACGTGAAGCGCCTGTCGACCGAGGAGACGATCGCGGCGGACGACCTGCTGGCGATCCCCGCCCTGGCCCACGGCCGGCCCGAGACCGGCCGGACGTCCCCGCCGGGGGTGGGCGCGTGAGCGACCGGGGCATCGTGGAGGCCGCCCTGTACTCGGCCGGCCGCGCGCTGACCGTCGACGAGCTCGTGCGGGTTACGGGCTTCGACGAGCCGGTCGTCAAGGAGCACCTGCGGGCCCTCGCCCGGGAGTACAAGAAGCGGGACAGCGCCCTGGAGGTCGCCCAGATCGGCACGCGCTGGACCATGCAGATCCGCCGGGAGTACACGGAGCGCGCGCGCCCGTTCGCGCCGCCGGAGATCGACCGGGACCTGCTCAAGACGGCGGCCCTCATCGCGTACCACCAGCCCATCCTCCAGAGCGACCTGTTCGACATGATCGGCGAGAAGGTCTACGAGCACACGAAGGCCCTCGAGGACCTCCGGCTCATCTCCCGCAAGCCCAGCGGCCGCTCCCTCGAGCTGACGACCACGCGGTACTTCGCCGAGTTCTTCGGACTCAAGTCGACGAACCGCGAGGGGATCCGGAAGATCATGGCGGAGCGGGCCGGGATCGTGTTCCGGGGGAAGCCCGCGGAGGTCGAGGAGGCCGCGGTACCCGAGGCTCCCCCGAATCCGTCGGAGCAGCCCCCCGAGGCCGCCGCGCCCGCGGCCGCCGCCGAATCACCCTCGATAACCACGAGCTAATTCCTTTATAAGCCGCGACGCCCTCGTCCGGACCGGTCAACCCCGGGTCACGAGCCGGGGCTTTGAAGCGCCAGAGCGGAGCGGACCGTGAGCGGGTACCTGCGGGATAGCCAGCTGCGACGGCAGCTGGAAGAGAAGGTCAAGGAGACCACCCGGACGCGCCAGGCGGCCGAGGACGGACTCAAGTCCGCCCAAGAGGTCATCGACGCGGCCCGGAAGATCGACGCGAACGTGGTCGAGGCCGAGAAGGCCCTCGCGGACGCCACGTCGGCCATGGCGGACAAGGACTACAAGCTGGCCGCCGAACGGGCCGCGGAGGCAGCGGAGCGCGGAAAGCGGATCTACCGCGAGCGCGCGTCCGCCATCCTCGACTCGAGCGCGGGCCTGGCGGCCCTGGCCAAGGGCGTCGGCGCGGACGTGTCCGAGGCCGAGGCCTTCCTGGGGAAGGCCCGCGACGCCCTCGCCGCGGAGAACCTCGGGGAGGCCGTGGACTTCGCCAAGAAGGCGTGGAAGCGGAGCGAGAAGGTCCTCTCGGAGCACCTGTCCTCCAGCTTCTCCCAGGTCCAGGCCCTGATCCTGTCCGCGAAGAACCTGGGTCGCGACACGGCGACCGTGGAGGACCTCCTCTCCCGCGCGCGCACGGCCGTGGAGGGCAACAACTTCGCGTCCGCCCTC
>DUJI01000036.1 GCA_013329855.1 Thermoplasmata archaeon
GTCCCCAAGGACCTGCTCGAGGAGCTGCAGGCCAAGGACGCCGTGCGGTCCCTGTTCCCGCTGGACTACTTCTCCAACATGGTCAAGGCGATCAGCAGCGCGCCGACCGTAGCCCTGTTCCTGGGGACCGACTATCCCGTACGGATGGAGTTCAAGATCGCCGCGGGGAAGGGAGAAGTTAAGTATCTCTTGGCGCCTCGGATCGAAAGTGACTGATTTCGACATTTCGTGCCGAAATCGTGCGAAGAAGTCATGTTCCCTCTCGAACCTCTCCTGACGGGCTACAAAATCTCCCTCCGATTTCGTGAACCCTACATGTAGTAGACACTTGTCTGGTCCTAGCGGTCATTGAGTCGTCCGTGGTACGCGCGCGAGTTCTTGCCTACCTCGGCGGGCTCATCGATGGCGATGGATACTTCAAAATCACGGCGAACTACCGGACGCCGATGATTAGGCACCCCTACTACGCGAACGTGATTGGGGTGTCCCAATTGTGGCCGGGCCCGGGGGTCCGTATTTTCGCCGACGCGTTCGGTGGCAACCTCAAGGCGACCCCGACGTCCAAGGGAACGCCGATGGCGCGGTGCGAGCTCGGTGGCGCAAGAGCCGAGTCTGCAACCAGGCGCCTTCTTCCCTTCTTACTCGTGAAGCGGACGCAAGCTGTTCTCTTCCTTGAAGTCCCTCGCGTGAGACCAAAGCGCCGCGGAAGAACCGTGCCCACCGAGACTGGTCATCAACGGCTCGAGGAAATTGCGGACGCGCTCGCTCGACTTCAACAAGGCCGATTGGCTACGAGTCGACACTTGCCTGTGCCCACCTGCATGGACGGCTATGAACTTCTGTCTCCACCCCGCCTCGGGTGGACAAGGGAGGAGACGCTCGCCTACTTGGCGGGAATCATGGACAGCGACGGCAACTTCAGAATCCTGAAGAAGCGTGGTCAACGGATGCGTTGGCCCTACTACCAGATCATAATCCGGTGCGCCCAGGTGAAACCGTCGCCAGCAATCGAACTGCTCGCCCGAACGTTCGGCGGGTCGATCGCCACGAAGAGAGAGCGAAGGCAGAACCACAGAGATCTCGACTCATGGAGTCTCCATGACAAGGCGGCGTTCGTGGCAATAACAGAGCTTCTCCCCCATCTCCCTGTCAAGTCACGGGACGCTTGGATTCTGCTGGAGCTGAGGCACTTGAAATCTCGCGGGAAGGAGGACCTCACGGAGTGGGAGCACCGAACGAGATGGCAGCGTGTGATTCCGATGCGAAAGCGTTCCTATTCCGCGGACCAAGTCGCTCAATTCGAGACGCTTCACCGAAAGCTGCAGGAACTCCATCACGAAAGGCCGTCTTTCGCACCTACCGTCCCTGGAGCGCCAGGCTGAGCAACGTGTCCGACGAATGCTTGCAGTAGTCCGTCGCGTTCTCGATCCCCTCGAGGAGATCGTTCAGGATGACCACGATCCCGGGGTTCGTGTGGATCTTCACGAGGATCTTCCGGTTGTTGAAGTACAGCTCGTCCACGACGTTCTCGAGCCGCTTGACCTCCTCGCGCGCCTTGATCATCTGATCGTAGTCCCGGCCGTAGACGTCAATCATGGCCTTCAGGGAGCGGGCGCAGTCGAGCGTGTTCTTCGTCATCTCCTTGAAGGTACTCCAGACCTCGGGCGGGATCGTCACGCCCGTCTCCTGGAGGAGATCCACGTTCTTGCCGCTCACCTTGAGCCAGTCCGCGATCAGGTCCACGGATGACACGAGGCGCATGAGGTCCTCCCGATCCTTCGCGGGCAACTCGCCGCGGCTCAGCTCCTCGACGAGGTTGATTTCCACGTTGTCGGCGGACTTCTCGTTCATCAATAGGCGCTTGAACGCGGCGGCCAGCTCGTCCTTGCGGCTCCGCACCGCGGCGTCGAGGACGTTGTCCAGCTCCTCCGCTGCGTCGACGACCTTGGTCACGTGCTCGCGCACCATGGCCAGGGCGCGCGACTCTCGCCGGTTCCGGAACCACTCGAGCTGGGACTTCTCACTCAAGTTTCAACGCCTCCTGGAGGCCCTCGTAGGGACGGGGGTAAACCAGGATGTTCGCCTCGGGGAACGAGACCATAACATCCCGGACCGTATTAAGACTTTGAGAGGCGGGAATGTCGACGGACACCAGGTCGTAGGTGAACAGCCGTACCTGGAGCCGCTGGGTCGCGCCGAGGAACAGGCGGTTCTCGACGCGGCCCGGAATCACGTTGCCGAACGCCTCCTTGGAGATTCCCAGCCCCTCGGGACGCGCCGCAACGACCACGGGGTCGCCTTCTCGGAGATCTCCTGCGGGGACGCGGAGGATGTACCCGCTCCGGAATTCCACGAACGCCCAGTCCGCGCGGATCCGGCGGATCGCACCTTCCAGGAAGTTGCTCTCGCCGATGAAGTTCGCCGTGAAGACGCCCCGAGGGTGGTCGTAGAGGTCCTCGGGCCGGCCCGACTCGATGACCTTCCCCTTGCGCATGACGATCACGCGGTCCGCAACGGACATGGCCTCCTCCTGGTCGTGGGTCACGTGGACGGCCGTCAGCCCGAGGTCCTTGACGACGCGCCGCAACGCGTACCGCAGGTCGAGCCGCACGCGGGCGTCGAGGCCCGAGAGCGGCTCGTCCAGCATGAGGACCTTGGCATGGTTGGCCAGGGCGCGGGCCAGGGCGACCTTCTGCTGGGATCCCGTGCTCAGCTCGGACGGGAACAGGCCTCGCTCGTCGAGCATGTCCACGAGTTCGAGGACCTCCTGGCCCACGTGGTCCACATCCTCCCGATGGCGGTCGCGGACCCAGGGGCCGTACGTCGCGTTGTGCCACACATCCATGTGGGGGAAGAGGACGATGTTCTGGAACACGTAGCCGAGGTCGCGGTCCTCCACCGGCTGGGAGGTGACATCCCGGCCGTCCACGAGGATCCGTCCCTCGGTCGGCTGCCAGATCCCGGAGAGGACCTTGATCAGCGTGGTCTTCCCGCAGCCGCTGGGCCCGAGGATGGCGAGGTACTCCCCCTCGTCGATCGTGAGCGTCGTCTGGTCGAGCGCCGTGATGCGGCCGAACCGCTTCGCGACGTCGATTGCCTGGATCCGGGGCACGTCACTCGACCTCCAAAGCGGACGCCACGCCGCCCGCGGGCACGGGGAACAGGAGGATGTGCTCCACGGGCAACGTCATGAAGACCGGGTCGCCCTCCCGGGCCCACCGCGCGGTGGTCGTGAGCGGCTTGGCCTTCAGGAGACCCATCTCGGGGACGTCGATCTCGAGGGAGATGCGGCGACCCATGAAGAGGCGGCGCCGCACCGTGCCTTCGAGACCCTGACCCGCGCCCCACTCCTGGGGCAACACGCCGCAGACCTCCGCGCGGATTCCGGCCAGGACCCGGCCGGAAAGCCCGTCCCGGGCCGGGGCCATCAGGTTGGTACCGCCCGCCACGAGACGGACGCTCCCCTCCTCTGCAGGGAACGAGTTGGCCTCGAAGAAGTTCATCTCCCCGAGGAAGTTCGCGACGAANNCGGATCAGGGACCGCAGCTCGGACCGCAACTCAATCCGCAGGCGCGCATCGAGCGCCCGGAGCGGCTCGTCGAGGAGCAGGACCTCGGAGTCCGCAGCCAGGGCGCGAGCGAGGGCACACCGTTGCTGCATGCCTCCGCTCAGCTCGCGCGGGTACGACCCGGTCCGCTCGATCAGGTGGACCATGGACAGCATCTCGCGCGCGAGGACGTCCCGGTCCGACTCGGGCCAGCCCTTGACCGTGGGCGAGAACGCGGTGTTCTCCCAGACCGTCATCTGGGGGAACAGGGAGTAGGTCTGGGGCATGAAGGCGGCCTGTCGCACGTCGGGGGGGAGGCGCGTGACCTCCCTGCCGTCCATGAGGATGCGGCCGCCGTCCGCGTCCAGGAGGCCCGCGATGGTCCGGAGCAAGGTCGTCTTCCCGGCGCCGCTCGGGCCCAGGACGACGAGATACTCGCCGTCCCGGACGGTCAGGTCGACGTCCCGCAGGGCCCGCTTCTTCCCGAAGGACTTGGAAACCTTCTCCAGGACCACCTCAGCCATGGCTGCGCCTCCGCTCGATGACGAGCCGCAGCGCCAAGATGGCTCCGAACGAGACGCCGAGCAACGCCAGCTGGGCGAGGGCCGCCTCGTAGTACTGGGGCGTCTTGGACGTGATGATGTTCACGATCANNGCACCGACCACGTTCCGCACGACGAACGGGAAGGTGAACGCGACGTGGGCCAGGGTCACGAGGACGAGGAGCGATGGCACGATGGTCTTCTGGGCACTCCAGAAGAGGCTCAGGGAGATCCCCAGGGCCGCGCTCGGCACGATGTAGGGGATGTTCACGAGGGCGTCGAGCATCCGACCGAGCCAGCGCAACCGGCCCCGCGCAATCAGAATGGCGAGCGGAATGCCCATGGCCAGGTCGACGCCCGTGGCCACGCCACCGATCAGGAAGGAGATCCCCACGGCGCCCCAGAATCGTCCCCAATCTAGGGCCGCCGCGGGAGTCGCGACGAAGAGAAAGCCCAGGAAGAAGAACGACGGGACGAGGATGAAGAAGACGAGGGCCGCCAGCGCGCCTATGTCGCGGAGGCGCGCGAACGGGCGCGTGCTCAGGCGGCGCTCCGCCACGGGCCACACGCGGCGTAGGGGGAACTTGAGCCGGACCGCGACGAACTTGACCACGACGAGGAGGACGAGCGCGAGGACGATCATGAGCGCGCTGACGAGGGCCAGACCGCCATTGAGTTCGGTCTTCAGGATCGGCGAGGTCGCCGCCTGTCCCGCGATCCCCTTCCAGACACCGATGAGGGCGGTCCCGTTGCCCGTGAACGGCGCGTAGAGCGAGTTCGGGTCCACGGCTCCGATCAACGTGAGGGCGGTCAGGGCGCCCCCCGTGTCGCTCAAGGCTTTCGCGAGGACGAGGAGCAGCCCCGTGGCCATCCCCGAGCGGAACATGGGGAGCGTGATGGTCCGCACCGCGGTGAGACGGCTCGCTCCCGCCGCGCGGGCCGCGTTCTCGTACTCGATGTCGATCTCCTGGAGGATGGCGGCGAGGGACCGCACCATGTAGGGGAAGGTCGTCGTGAGGTGGAGGAGGACCAGGATGAGGAAGGCGTTCCCCGTGAGCCCCAGGGAGCCCGGTGGATGCTGCGCGATGGTCGGGGACACGCCCCAGAAGAGGACCACGCTGAAGCCCAGTCCGGCCGTCGTCACGGCGAGCGGCGAGTCGATGAGCGTGTCGAACCAGCTCTTGCCTCGGAAGTCGTGGCGCACGAGGAGCCAGGCGAGCGGAAGGCCGGCGACGAGGTCGAAGAGGGCGACCATCCCGGCCACGCCGAAGGAATAGGTGATCGCGGGGAGGATGCGACCCGCCAGGAGCGGGTCCTGGAAGATCGTCTCCACGCCGCTCCAGTCGGCGACAACGTAGCCCAGGACGTAGAGGGTCGGCAGGAGGACGAAGACGAGGAAGAAGCCAACGAGGCCTCCGTGCCAAAACCAGACGGCCCACCGGTTGGACACCCACCCGAGGACCCTCGAACGCCAGGCATGCTCGGGCGCCCGCTTCGAGGCGGGATGTTCCGCCACCTCGGAGGGGGGCTCCGCCGTTCCCATCCAGCTCCTCCGAGGATCAGCGGCCCTTGACGACGATGTCCTCGAGGATGTTCGCCACGTCTTCGCAGTGGTCCGTGACGATTTCCAGGTACTCGTAGATGTCTTTGAACTTGATGATCCGGACGGGATCACCGGACTTGAAGACCTCTGCGAGCGAGGTCATGAGGAGGTCGTCGGCGACGTTCTCTAGGCGATTCACCTCGATCGTGCACGACATGACCGCGTCCCTCGCCTTGTGATCCCGGACCGCGGTCATCCCCGCCCGGAGCTGCTCCGCGGCCTTCAGGATGAGATCGGCGAACTCGATCATCGATTTCGTGGGCCTGTCAATCCCGTAGACGGCGAGGCGCGTGGCCGCCCCGTTGATGTAGTCCAGGACGTCGTCCAGCTTGGACGCCAGGCCACTCAGGTCCTCCTTGGCGAGGGGCGTGACGAAGGCACGGTTGAGCGACTCGTAGATATGGTGGACGATCTCGTCGCCCCGGTGCTCGATGTCCTTGATCCGCCGGCGGTGGTCCGCGAGGCGGGAGTAATCGTCGAAGATCGCGCGGAACGCCCGCGCCCCCTGGAGGACGTTCTCCGCCTCGGCCTCGAGGTCGTCGAAGAACTGCTTCTCCTGGGGAGTCATCCATTCCTTGATGTCCACAGTGCCTCCTCCCGCGGCCCCGTAGAATCCGGGAACCTATATAGCTTGTCGGAGACGGCTCGGGACTACTCCTTCTCGAGAGCTCCGACGTCCACGCCGCTGTCCGCGAGCTGCTTGAGCAGCTGTCGTCGCATCTTCCGGTTCCCCGCGAACCCCTTGATCGCCTTGCGGGACATCTCGTAATGGCGGAGGAGCTCCTTCACGTCGCGGGGCGCGACGCCCGCGCCCCGGGCGATCCGCTGGACCCGGGACGACTTGATCAGCTTGGGGTCGGACATCTCCTCGTCCGTCATGGAGTCCATGATGATCTTGAACCGGCCGAGCTTCTTCTGGGTCCCTTCCATCTCCACGTCCTTCATCTTGCCGGAGACGCCCGGGATCAGGGAGGCGAGCTTGCCCATGGGACCCATCCCCTTGAGCATGTCGATCTGCTCGTACATCTCGTGGAGGGTGAACTTCCCCGCCATGATCTTCTTCGTGAGCTCCTCGGCCTTCTGGGCGTCGATGGCCTCCTGGGCCTTCTCCAGGAGCGTCTCCAGGTCGCCCATGCCGAGCAGGCGGGAGATGAACCGGGGCGGCTCGAACTTCTCCAGGTCGTCGATCTTCTCTCCGACGCCGATGAAGACGATGGGCGCCTTGACCTCGGCCACGGCGGACAGGGCGCCGCCGCCCTTCGCGGTGCCGTCCAGCTTGGTCACGATGANNCTGAGCTGCTTGAGCTGGTCGTACGCCGCCGGCCGGTGGACGTCCGCAGCGACCAGGCCCACGGACAGGCCCTTCTTCTGGAAGTACTTCCCCAGCTTGCCCGCGGTGGTCGTCTTCCCCTGGCCGTACAGTCCGACGAGGAGGATGCGCTGCTTCTGCAGCGGGACCTCCCGCGCCTGCCCCAGGATCTTCACGAGTTCCTCATAGATGATCCGGACCACGTGCTCCCGCGGGCTCATCCCTGGCGGGGGCGTCTCGTTCAGGGCGCGGTGCTGGAGATTCTTCGTGATGGCGAGGGACAACTGGACGTTCACGTCGGCCTGGATGAGGGCCCGCTGGATGTCGCGGACGATCTCCTTGATCAGGGCCTCGTCGATGTAGCTCGCGCCCGCGATCTTGCGAAGCGCGGCACGCAGGGAATCTCCCAGCTTCTCGAGGACCATGGCCTTGGACCAAGGGGCCTTGGGTCTTAAGGTTTGAG
>DUJI01000232.1 GCA_013329855.1 Thermoplasmata archaeon
GTCGTGGAGGCCGTCCAGCAGGATGACCCCGTGCCCCTGGTTGTCGAACACGAACCGCTCGACCGTCCGCACGAGGGAGGCCAGGGCCGTGGGGTTGTGGAGGTCTTCTCCCGGGGAGAAGCTGAGTCCGATGATCCGCGCGCCCGAGACACCCAGCTCGCGGCGGACGAGGTCCCTCGAGCGGCCCGTGAGGACGAGGGAGGGAATCTTGAGGCCGGCGAGGGCCCGGAACAGGGATTGGCTGCGTTCGTGCCGGGATTCCTGGACCAGGTACGATTGACCTTCCTCGATGCCCGGTGGCGCGGCCGGACGGGGCAGCGTCGTCGGCGGCGCGGGTGCCCGGGCGATCTCCAACGTCCGGATGCGAGCCCGGAGCTCCTGGTCGTCGGGGTTCCGGCGGAGCGCCTCGTCGTAGGACCGCAGGGCGTCCTCGTTGCGGCTCATCTTGGCCAGCACGTCGCCGCGGACCATCCACACGTCCCAGTCCGTCGCGGCGACCTCCACGAGCAGGTCGAAGGAGGCCAGCGCGGCATCCAAGTCGCCCCGGGCCTGGAGGATCTGACCCCGGGCCAGGAGCGCGGCCGCGTTCCGAGGCTCCCTGTCCAGGACGACCTCCAGGTCGTCCAGGGCCTCCTGGGACTTCCCCGCCCGTCGCAAGGCGACCGCGCGGCCCAACCGCGCAGTGCGGTTGTCGGCCTCCGCCTCAAGAATCCGGTCGAACAGGGCGACGGCCTGTTTGTAATCGCCCCCCGCGCTCGCGGCGAACGCTTGGCGCAGGAGGGAACGAACCTCCGGCGGTGGCGACGGGGGAGGGACAGGGACCTCCGGCTCGACAGGTTCCCGAGGCTCCGGCTCGGGTTCCACGGGGGAGAGCCGGTCCACGGCGGCCTGGGCCGCGGCCCGCACCAGGTCGTCTTCGAGCGCAGAGGCCATCCGCTCGAGTTCGAGGCGAGCTCGCTTCCGCAGCCAGATCGCGTACTGCGGCGTCTCCGCGATTCGCTCCAGATCCTCGATCCTCGATTCGAGGCCCGCGCGGGCGAGTTCGGTCGGCGGAGCCACGGCATCCGCCTGGGGAACGGTACTGGCGGCCTCCATGTGGGGGCGCAGGGGAGAGGGGCCGAAGTACCCGCGCGCCCGGAGACCGTGACGGACCAGGAATCGCATCGCGGCGGAACGGTCCCCCCGGAACTCCTTGTCCGCGTACCGGTCGAGGGCTCCGAAGGTCACGTCGTCCCAGCCACTCGTGAGGACCTTCCGCCGCCTCGGACGGGCTGCGGCCGGGGCCTCGTCCTCGGGGACTTCCGCAGCGGCCACCTCGACGGCAGCGACGCCCCCCTCGCCCGCGTCGGTCACCACTGGGAGCCCCGGCGCCAGAGATGAAGAACCTTGGGCTCCGATTCCCCACGCCGCAAGACCAGGTTGGGTGTCGCGGCCATCCATGGCATCCTGGCTACCGAACGCGATGAGGTGGACCAGAGCCCCGTCCCAGACCGTGCACACGAGGGAGGAATCCTCCGCGACCCAGCTCGAAGGGGCCGCGCGGTGCAGCGGACGTTCCGCCAGTTGGGCGATGAATTCCCGGGCCGTGCGGAGGGCCCCCGCGGGGTCCAGCGACGCGGTCCAGGGTGGCCGGACCGCGGGTCGGAAGCCAAGAGGGCTGCGGCCGCGGGCCGCTTCCGCGGCGACCTTCCAGGCCTCCGGGCGACCGTAGCATTCGACCGCGAAGACGCCGTGGCCATCAAGGATCACGACGCCGCACTGTCCGGGCTGGACCGTCCTCGTGGGCCCATTGACGTCCGACACGCTTCCCGGGGCAGGGTCGTCAGAGAGAGCGGCGAGGAGATCGTCGGATTCGGCGGGGGAGGGGGCGGGGGGGTCGCCACCAAGCTGGGCAACGGCGGCCCAGAATCGCCCCTGGTCGCGCGACAGGAGCGCACGACAGACCGCGTCCGGGGCCAAGCGTCGGTCGAGAAGAAGAGGGGCACCCACCACAAGGGCACAGGACGCGTGGACGCACTTCACTTCGATGGACGCGTCGGACCGTGGACCGAGGACGATGCCCGCGGTCGTGCCGCGGGACGCCGTGACGTCGCTGCGGAACAGCGTCCCGGGGGGAAGGAAGACGGCGAACGGGGCGTCGTTGCGTACGGTGAGCCGATCCAGCCGGCCAGGGTCCACGGCCGAGACCGCGTCCGACGCCTCCGCCGCGAGCACGCATCCGCGGGGCCGCGGAACGGTCCGGAGGAGGGGGAGGACCGCGACCGATCCGTCGTCCGAGAGTCGCGGCGCTCCGACCGTCAGCCCGTCGTCTCGGGCGAGCGCGTGCGCGAATCGCGCGAGGGGTGTTCCCCCATCTCGAGGCATCCCGGCCCTTCTTGAATTGGATCGACGAGCGGGATATCCACTATTTTAGCGTATCAATGTCAAACGACCCCGCGTTGACAAAGGCGGGCCGTGGGAAGAGGGAGCGGGCGCGAGGGGATTCGAACCCCTGTCGCCGGGTCCGAAGCCCGGCAGTCTGTCCAAACTAGCCTACGCGCCCGGCGGCCGAACCGCCCCTGCCGATAAAAGGGTTCCTTCCCAGGGCCGTCGGGCGGCTCAGTCGCCGATGAGCCTCTTGTACGCCGCGGCGTCCAGCAATTCGGCGGCTTCCTCGGGATTGCTCATCTCGAGCAGGACCATCCATCCCGCGCCGTACGGGTCCTTGTTCACCTGCTCCGGCGTGTCGTCGAGGACCTTGTTCACCTCGACCACCGTGCCGGTAAGGGGGGAGAAGATCTCGCTCACGGCCTTGACGGACTCCACGGTCCCGAGGACCTCGCCCCGGGCCACGGTCTTACCGACCGCGGGAAACTCCACGTAGACCACGTCGGTCAGCTCGCTCTGCGCGTGGTCCGTGATGCCCACCCGCGCGCGGTTCCCCTCGATCTTCGCCCACTCGTGGTCCTTCGTGTAGCGGAACTCCTCGGGTATCTTGGACACAGCGGCACCGGACGGCCACCAACTCCCCGACCCGATATGAGGGTTTCTGCCCGGGCCTAGCGGTTGGGGCCCTTCCAGTTGGCGCCCCAGGCTTGGTGGACGAAGATGTCCTCGCTCCGGATCTTGTGGATGTGGTGGGCGATGATCAAGATGGCCACGAGGGCGATCCCGCCCACGAAGAGGAGGAGGTAGACGGGGTTGGCCGCGATCGCTGAGAAGAACTCCGTAATCGTCGTCCCTAGGTCAGCCATGGCTCGACGCTTCGGCAAAGAGGTTTCCAGGGCCCCGGAAAAACCTTTCTCCGTGAAGCCCGGATTCGATAATCAATCGCTCCAGCTCCCCTTCCTGGAAGAGGTGATAATAGCGAGGGACGACGACGCCGTCGGGCAGGGTCCACGGGACCTCCACATCGCCGCGGACGTCCGCGGGCAGGTCCTTGCGCGCCTCGACGGCCCGTCGGAACCGAGGCTGGTCTAGGGCCCACACGCTGACGAACGCGCGGCCGCGCGCCGCGAGAACGCGGCGAATCTCGCGCAGCGCGCAGAGCCGTTCCTCCACGGACGGCAGATGGTGGAGCACGGCGACGCACAGCGCGGCGTCCATGGAGCCGCTCCGGACCGGCAGGGTGGTCGCCTCCCCCTGGACCCAACCGATGTGCGCGCCCCAGATCCGGCCGCGCGATCCGCGGCGGCCGATGAGGAGGAGGTTGCGTGCGAAGTCCACGGCGACGATGGGATGGCCTTCCGCGGCGAGCGTGCGGGCATGCCGGCCGTTGCCGCACCCCACGTCCACGATCCGGGCGTTCGAGGGAAGGGTCGTGGCGAACGAGAGGACCTCAGGCCAAGGCTCGGAGCGGGACGCCGCGAAGGGTTCCGCGATGCGCTCGTACGTCGCGCGCACGCGGGCCTTGGTCACCGCGGCCATCCAAACGACAGGGGCGAGGGATACGATAAAGCGCTCGCCTAGACCTCGAGCGCGATCCGATCGACCTCGGCGATGACGCGGCTCCGGATGTCGCGGAGGGCGGGCAGCGGTTCCTTGGGCTCACCATGGTCGAGGTACTGGACGTACACGGGCTTCATGGCCGCGCCGCACGCCGGGCACCGGCTCACGCCGACCTCGTACGTGCCGTCCTTGGGGCAGCGGAGGGGCTCCTTCCGCCCGCCGAACTTCCCGCGCTTGGCCACGGGCCTGCCTTCGATCTCCACGATGTCGCAGGCGAAGTCGATCGTGGGGGCGTTGCTCAGGGACGTACCGATGCCGAAGCCGTCGGCTCCCGCGGCCAGGAGGGCGGGGATCGTCTTCTCGTCGATGTTCCCGGAGACGTAGATCTTCACGTCCTTGTGGCCGCGGACGTCGAGCTCCCATCGGATCTCGCGGACAATCTGGGGGAAGTTCCCGCGCCGCGACGAGGGCGTGTCCAGGCGGACGCCCGCCAGGTCCGGGATCTCCTCCAGGGCCAGGAGGGTCTCCGTCTTCTCGTCGTAGTACGTGTCCACGAGGGCGATCCGGGGAATCCTCTTCTCCATGTACTTCTGGACCGCATGGAAGGCTTCCCGCGACCCGCCCATGACGATGACGAGCGCGTGGGGCATCGTACCCATGGCCGGAAGTCCGAGAAGGGAGGAGCCCAGGGGCGTCGTGATCGCATCCAAGCCACCGACGTATACGGAACGCTCGATCAAGGGGGCGATCCCCGGATGCATGCGCCGCACGCCAAAGGAGAAGATCTGCTTGCCGTTGGCGAGCTTGCGAAGCCGCGCGGCCTTCGTCGCAATCCCGCTCGTCTGGCAGACGAGGCCGAGGAGGGGCGTCTCGTAGAGCGCCCAGTCGCCGTACGGGCCCTCGAGGGTCATCACGGGCAGCGGCACGCCCCGAGGCGTGCGCGGTTCGAACAGGGTACCTTCCGGCAGGGACCATAGGCTGACGTTCTTGCCCTCCAAGAGCCGGACGGCCTCCTCGACGCCCGCCAGGACGCCCCAGGGCCATCCGTTCGGCAGGCCGCCCGTCGTGACCTCCGCGTCGACGACCGTACGGTCCTTGCCCGCCTTCTTCAGGATGTCCAGGGTCCGCAGGAAGTAGACGTCCGTCGTCTTCCCCGTGCGGATCTCATCCTCCGTGGCGATGTAGAAGTCCCGGCCCCGGTCCGAGCCCGTCATGGTGTCGCGGCCGCTACTCCCTTGGAGTCTTATAGGTTTTGGTCACCGAATCTCGCCGGAAACGAGCCGCTCCCCATAGTCGGCCAGGATGTTTCCGGCTCGGACGGTCTCCGCCAGCGACACGCGCTCGTCCGGGATGTGGATCCGGGCGGTCTCTCCCGGCCCGAAGACCACGCACCGCGGGTTGTGCGGGGCGTACCACGCCATCTCCGTCGCGTAGGTGACCGCAACCACCTCCATGCCGGCCAAGCCGGCGAGCAGGCGGACGTGGGGCGCGTCGAAGGGCACGGCGGCCGCGGGGACCTCGTGGTACAGCTCCAGGGACACCTTCTCCCCGGCCGCGGCAAAGGCCCGATGGAGCACCGCGTCGACGTCCGCCTTCGACAACGTGGGAGGGTTGCGGCAGTCCAGATCGACGACGCAGGCGTCGGGGACGACGTTGGGGGCGACCCCACCCTGGATCGTGCCCACGTTCACGGTGATGTCCCGGAGCCCGTCCTGGGGGTGCGCGTAGGGCTCCAGGTGGGGCAGCGCGCGGGCCATCCGAAGGACCGCACTGTCCCCCAGATGGGGCATGCTGCCGTGGGCGCTGCGGCCGCGAATGGTCCCGCGGTACCAGAGGACCCCCTTCTCGCTCGCGATGACCTTGAGCCCCGTGGGCTCCGTGACCACGACGCTCGCGGCCTCCCGGACCACGGGAGAGGAGGCGAGCGCGATGGAGGCCTTCATCGTCGTCTCCTCGTCCGTGGTCAGGAACAGGGCGACGGGCTGCCCTCGGTCCAGGAGACGGCGCGCCGCGGCGAAGCAGGCCACGCAGCCCGCCTTCATGTCTGCCGCGCCGCGGCCGTACAGCCAGTCGCCCTCCCAGACTGCCTGGTCCTTGGTCCATCCGGACGCCACGGGGACCGTGTCCAGGTGGCCGTTCAGAAGAACGCCTCCCTTCCCGGACGAGGCTTCGATGGCATGCACGTCGCGGTGGATCGTCGGGCGGAGCCCGAGGTCCTCCATGGCCGCCTCGGCCGCGGACAGTAT
>DUJI01000175.1 GCA_013329855.1 Thermoplasmata archaeon
GCTGGAGAACTGCCTGCGGGAGGCGGACAGGACCTCGCGGCGCATCCTCGTCATCTCAGACGGCGTCTTCTCCATGGACGGCGACATCGCGCCCGTGGACCAGATCGCGAACGCGGCCGTGCCGTACGGCGCCATGGTGTACATCGACGACAGCCATGGGGAGGGCGTGCTCGGAGAGGGAGGACGCGGTGCGGCGAACCACTTCCATGTCGAGGACAAGGTCCATGTGGAGATGGGCACGTTCTCGAAGGCCCTGGGCGTCGTCGGCGGCTATGCCGCGGGGTCGAACGATCTTCGGCTGTTCGCCCTGAACAAGTCCCGCACCTGGCTCCTGAGCGCCTCCCATCCGCCCGCCACGGTCGCATCGTGCATCGCGGCCATCGACGTGCTTGAAACGGAACCGAAGTGGGTGGAGCGGCTCTGGAAGAACACCCGGTACTTCAAGAAGGAGCTCGTCTCCCTGGGCTTCGACATCGGGCACAGCGAGACGCCCATCACACCGGTCATGCTCGGCGAGTCGTCCGTGGCGAAGCGGTTCTCGGACCGCCTCTACGAAGAGGGCGTCTTCGCGCTACCCATCGTGTTCCCCATGGTGGCCAAGGACAAGGCCCGCATCCGGAACATCGTCAACGCCGGACTGACGCGGAAGGACCTGGACTTCGCCCTCGCAGCCTACGAGAAGATCGGCAAGGAGCTCCAGGTCATCTCCTAGACAGCCTCGCGGACTTTCCGGCGGTAGTAGAGGATGTCCGTGGTCTCGTAGCCGAGCTTCCGGAACAGGCTCTGGGAGGCGACGTTGTCCGCCTCGACGAGGGCGGCCATGATCTGCAGGCCCTCCTTCCGAAGGGCACGCTCGCACGCGCGGACCAGCTTCACGGCCAGCCCGCGGTGCCGATACTCCGGGAGCACGGCAAGGCGGTTGATCCATCCCTTCCGCGTGTCGTGAGTCCCGAGGACCGTGCCCACGAGCCGGGCGCCGTCGAACGCGCCCAGGTAGACCGTGCGATGGGAACGCAGCTGCTTCGCGATGTTCGGTCGGCTGTCCCGTCCCCGGACGCGAGGCTGGAGGTCGCAGACGTCGAAGAGCGCGATCATGGCGGCGTAGTCGGAGAGGCGGAGACGCCGGATCGTGACCGCCACGGCTAGGCCCTCTGCTCGATCAGGTGGCGAGTGGGGTGCGCGAAGAGCTCGCGGGCATCCTGGGCCAGGTACTCCTGGAGGAACGGAGGCATGACCGGGAAGTCCCGGAGTCGTGCGAGCGGCAGGAGCCGCATCCGGATGTGCGACTCCCGGCTCGGGACGTAGCCCTGGGCGTCCGGGGTGGGGAACTCGGACGACAGGTCGACGAGGAAGTAGAAGCCGATCTCGTGGGTCTCGACCCCCTTCAGGTGGTAGAAGTTCTCGTGGACGTAGACGAGCTTGTCCGCCTCGACGTTCAGCCCCGTCTCCTCGTACACTTCGCGGGACATGCAGAGCGCCAGGGTCTCTCCGAACTCCAGGTGGCCCCCCGGCATCGCATACTGCTTTCCCCCGCGTCCGTCGTCCCCTTCCTGCATGAGGACGCGGTCCCCGTGGATCAGGATGGCGCAGGCCCGCACGAGGAACTCGTTCTTCGGATCAGGCGATGCGAGCGCCAAGCTCCCCCTCCTCGTCGGGCCGCAACAGGATCACGCGGCCATCGGACTGCACGGACCCGAGACACAGGACCTCGGACAGGAAGGGGCCCACCTGGCGTGGCGGGAAGTTGGTCACCGCGACGATCGTGCGGCCGACGAGTTCCTCCTTGGTGTACCAAGGCTGGATGGCCGCGGAGGACCGTTTGGTGCCCAGGGGCCCGAAGTCGATCGTCAGGCGGTAGGACGGGTGGCGCGCCTCGGGGAAGTCCTTCACCTCCAGGCTGCGACCCACGCGCATCTCGACCCTCTGGAAGTCCTCGACCGTGATGCCCGCCATCGCGCGCGGGAAGGGACGTCGATGATTTGAGACCTTTGCCCGTCAGTAGGCGCGGGATTCGGGGATCCGGATCCCGAGCCGCGTGCACAGCCGCTCATGGTCCTCGCGGCTCGTCCACTCCACGCGCAGGTAGTCCGCGATCTCCCCGTCCGTCATCCCGAGGCGGCGGGCCTCCCGGACCGCGACTTCGTACGCCTCGATCTCCGTCGGGCGGTCCACGTAGCTGTACCGGCGGTCCCAGAGCTCCTTCCCTTCGTGCCACTGACGGATGTGGGCGAGCTCGTGGAGGATGTCCAGGTAGAGGATCCGCTCGTCCCCCGTCTGAAGATAAGTGAGGCCCGCGCAGACGTTGCCCGCCTCCGCGTCGATGTACATGTACGTGTCCTCCGCGACGACGTCCACCTTGCAGTCCCGAAGGATCCGCGCCCGCAGGCCGTCGCCGAAGAGGGAGCCGAAGGCCTTGGAGCGGTCAAGCCCGAGGAACACCTCGAGGAGCGCATACTTCGCCGGCTTGACCTTCCGGTTCACGCGGACGTCCGGCATGCTGGAGTGCCTCGAATCTTCCGCGAAGGAAAAAGGTTTCGCGAGCAGTCGGCGGCTCACACCTTCCTCTTCGAGGAGGCGCCCACCCGGGCCTCCAGGGCCGTGAGCCGAGCCTTCAGCTCCTTGGTCTCGTCCTTGAGCTTGTCCAGCTCGTCCTGCTGCTCCAGGCGCTTCGCGCGCTCCGCGTGCTTCGTACGGATCTCCGCGATCCCGCGGCGCGCGTTCCGGCGCAAGGCCCCCAACACGGACGTGTCTGCGACCTTCTCCAGCTGCGCGATCCCTTTCGGGTTCTCTAGGCCCACGATGCCGTCCACGGCGCCCAGCTTGGTGCGGTAGTTGGGATCCCGTGTGAGCGCGGCCAGGTCATCGAGGAGCTCGTCCTGCCGCTTCTCCAGGTAGTAGCCCAGCTTCCCCAGGCCGGCGCCCATCGCGGCGCGCTGGAATTCCGGGCGGCCGTAGGCCGTCCTCTCGGCCAGGACGGAGATGCCCTTCTCCTCCCGCAGCGCGGCGATCCCGGCGGCGGCGCTCCGCGCGATCACGTCCCCTTGGGAGAGGCGGTCCATGCCTCACGCGATCGCGTCGAACGCTCCGGGATGGCGGGTCTCCGCGAGGGCCTGGGCCGCCTGGGCCATGGGGGCGTACGTCCCGTCCTCCAAGTACGCCTTGGAAAGGGCCTTGAACGCCTCGTCGTCCTTACGGAACTTCCCCAGGGCGGCGTAGATCCCGCGGCGCACGCGGCTGTCCTGTCCCTTGAGCGACGCCAGGAGGACGTCCCGCGCGGCGGTCGTGCCCACCTCGCCGAGTCCGGCGGCGGTCGCCCGACGTACGCCCCAGAACGGGTCCTTGGAGAGGGCCTTCCCCAGCGCCTGGGCCGCGGCCGCGTCCCCGACGAAGCGGCCGAGGCCCGCGGCCGCCTCCATCCGCGCCCAGACGCCATTCGCGTGGGCGAGCTGCCAGAGGAGCTCCTCCTTCTCCTTCTTGAACGTCAGCTTCTTGATCAGGTTCCCGTCCGGGTCGAAAAGGACCGTCCTGGGCCTCTCGCGGGAGGCGATGCGGAACGTGTGCTCGGCCCGGTCGACCTGCACGGTCTCCCGCCACACGCGGTCGTCCGTCGCGAACTCGAGTTCCACGGGCATCCGGAAGAGCGGGACGGCGTCCTTCACCTCGTGGGTCTGCTTCACCTTCACCTCGACCTGCTTGGCCCGATCGTCCCACGACCAGGACACCTCGAACTCGGGATGGCCCGCGTGGTACAACCACTCGTCGAAGAACCAGGCCAGGCTCTTCCCCGTGGCCTCCTCCAAGGCCACCCGGAAGTCCGTCGTCTCCACGTTCTGGAGGCCGACCTTCTTCACGTAGTGACGGATCCCCTTCCACCAGAGGTCGTCCCCGAGGACCGTGCGGAGCATGTGGAGCACCCCGCAGCCCTTGTTGTACGTGTGGTTGTCGAGCATGTCCTCTGCGTCGACGAACTTGTGCGTGACGATGGGGCGCTTGTACTTCTTCTCCGCTTCCTCGTAGTAGCCCTCGCGGACCTCCTCCAAGTGGACGATGAACTCGTCCTTCCCGAAGTGGTCCTCCCACCAGAGGCACTCGAAGTAGTCCGCGAAGGACTCGTTGAGCCAGAGGTGGCCCCAGCTCTTGCACGTGAGCCAGTCCCCGAACCACTGATGCGCGAGCTCGTGGCTCAGGAGGGAGTCCGAGGAATAGTCCGGGTACGCGTGCTCGTCCGTGAGGCAATACTCGTGCAGGATGGTGATCGACGTGTTCTCCATGCCGCCGAACGTGAAGTCGGGGACGCACGCCTGGGCGTACTTGCCCCAGGGATAGCGGAGGCCCGTGACCCGCCCGAAGAACTTGACCATGGCGGGCACCCGGGAGAAGCAGAGGTCGATGTACTTCCCGTAGCCCTTGGGCACGTACGCTTGGACCGGAATCCCGTCCGCGTCCCATTCCTTCGTGTCCCACTCCCCCACGACGAGGGCGATGAGGTAGTTCGGGTGGGGCTTGTCTTGGATCCAGTGGAACGTCCGCGTGCCCTTCTTCGGGTCGTGCTTCTCGGAGACCAGACGGCCGTTGGACACGGCCCGGTACGCCTCCTTGACCGTGACCACGACCTCCGTGGTGAACTTCTGGTTCGGGTAGTCGTAGGACGGGAACCAGGAGCGGTTGTCCATCTCCTCGCCCTGGGTCCAGACGATCCGCGGCTTCTTGGGGTAGGCCTTGTCCGGCGCGACGAAGAAGAGGCCCTTCGTGGGCGTCGCCTCGTAGCGGACGCGGAGCTCGAAGGCCTCGCCCGCCTTCCGGGCTCGGGGCAGGCGGATCGTCAGTTCCTCTCCGTGGGTCTCGAACTCGAGGGCCTTGCCCGCCTCGTCCTTGACGCCGCGGATGCGGAGGTTGTCCAGGTCCAGGACGATCTCCTTGAGGCCGTCGTTGATCGGGGCGAGGCGGTGGGTCGCCGTCCCGGAGACTTTCTTCGCCTCGTCGTCCACGACGAGGTCCAGGCGCAGGTGCTGGAGCGCGAACGTCCGTTCGCGGGCCCACTGCTCCGAGGTCTCCGGAGGCACGAACGTCCGGTCGCCGAACGCTCCCATTCGCTGTCCCCGACAGGACTCGACGTCATCGGTCACGAAGACACCCCGTTCCGGATGGCCGAGGGGAAGGCAGGTGACTACTTAGCCATTCTCGCCCGCGCTGCCGGTGCGGCCGGCACAGGAGGACTTATGGGGCCGCCGCGCTTCGAGGCGGCCGTGGACGTGGATCGTTCGCGGGAGATCCGGGCCACCTTCGAACGGATCCGGAGGCCCCTGCAGTGGCCCCTGGAGGACTTCCGGCGGAAGAAGTTCGCGACGACCCGCCTGGTCGGATACCGCTTCTCCCGCATGCGCGGTGCTGCGGAGGCGGGTTTCGTCTACGGGTTCGCCCTGAAATCCGACGCGGTGCCCGGGGTCCGCGAGCCCCCCGAGGCCGTGGCCTACGCGTTCGTCCGTCCCGTGGGCTCGGCCCTCTTCCAGGAACTGGTCATCCGCCCGCGGAGCGCCGTCCGGAGGCTCGTGGCCGACAGCCGAACCCTGGGCCACCCGTTCGTGTTCCACCCCGAGGGCGAGGTGGTCGCGGTCCGCCACCGGTCCCTGGCGCGGCTCCCGCCCGAGCTGTTCCCCTTTGCAGCTGCGGACTTCTTCATGATCGCCCAGGGGCGCCTCCGGACGGGCGGGTTCATGGACCGCGTGCGGAAGGCGACGACGCGTCGGGGGTCGTGAGGCTCAGGCGCCCATCTCGATCGCGAGGGCCGCCGGGACGTGGGGGCGGTCCAGCACCTCGAACACCTTGGCCCAGTTGTCTCCGAGGTCGCGGGAGCACCGGAGGACGCCCAGGTCGACCAGGTTCTGCAGCCGTCGTCGCGTCCGGGTGGCCGGCCATCGGAACCGGATGGCCATGTATTCCACAACGGATCGCTCGGGGGCGCCGCGGTCGGAGAAGTGCACCTGGAGCGCCGTCGCCAGGATGGCCAAGTCCTCCCGGAGCTCGGGGTCGTCCACGTCCATGAGCACGGTCCAGAGGCCTCTGATGCGGGACATGAGGGCGCGGACCCACGCCTCGGCCCGTCTCGGTTCGCCGTGCAGGTAGCGTACAGATATGCCGGGGACGCGGGCACAAAGCAGAAAGCCCCGCCCGGGCCTGAGGGCCTCGGGAGGGACGGTGGCGGCCGACATCCCGTCCCCGGCCGGCGGGGTCCCCGTGGGCACAACCCCGGTCCAGCCGGATGGCTCGCGAGCGCCGCCCCCGGCGTCCCGGCCTCCCGAACCGACGCGTCGCGGGGGATGGCTCCTCATCCTGTTCGGCCTCGTCCTCTTGCTCATCCTCCTGCTCCTCGTCTTCCTGTGAGGCCCCGGCCCATCGGCGACAAGCGTTTTATTCGCGCGGGGGGATACACGGCCCATGGCGGTGGAGACGGAGCTTGTGCCCATCCAGAACCCGGACGGTCTCAACGTCATCCTGGGCCAGACCCATTTCATCAAGACGGCGGAGGACGTCCATGAGGCCCTCGTGAACGCGGTCCCGGGCATCCGCTTCGGGGTCGCGTTCTGCGAGGCGTCGGGGCCCTGCCTGGTCCGGGTGGAGGGCAATGACGAGGCCCTCAAGGAGCTCGCGGCACAGAACGCCCTCGCCGTGGGGGCGGGACACTTCTTCATCGTGTTCGTCAAGGACGCGTATCCGCTGAACCTGCTGCGGTCCCTCCGCGATGTCCCCGAGGTCGTGAGCCTGTACGCGGCCACGGCGAACCCCATCGACGTGGTCGTCGCGACGACGTCCCGCGGCCGGGGCGTCCTCGGGGTCGTCGACGGGGAGCGGGCCAAGGGGATCGAGACGGCCGCGGACCGGAAGGAGCGGATGGCGTTCCTCCGCAAGATCGGATACAAGTTGGGCTGACATGTGCCGCATCCTCGCCGTGCTAAGCCGGAAGCCGGTCCCTCCGGAGATCCTCCTGTCGTTCCGCGGGCTCGCGGACACGGGGAAGGGATTCCGGGACTTCGGCTGCCCGGAGCCGAACCCCAAGACGGGCCATCCGGACGGCTGGGGTCTCGCGTGCGTCGGGGCGGAGGGCGAGTTCTACGCGCGGAGCCCGGTCAAGGCGACCGCGGACCCGAAGTACGAGGACGCGGTTCGGCGGGTCGGGCGGACGTGCAGCCCGCCCCTGCTCCTCCTGGCCCCCGTGCGCTGGGCGTCGTACAAGGACACGGTCCAGGAGCGGTTCTGCCACCCCTTCCGGCGGGAGGTGGACCACCACCCCATCTTCTTCGCCCACAACGGCGAGATCGACGGCTTCCATGAGAAGGACGGGAAGATCGACAGCCAGGTCATCTTCGACCGCTTCGTGGAGGCCCTCGGGCCCCAGATCCGCCCGCTCCCCGAGGTGAAGCAGGCGCTCGCCAAGGCCAAGGAGTCCCTGGACGCGGAGTTCCCGCGGAAGGTGGAGTCGTACACGTTCGTCATGATCGAGGGGGACCGGGTCATCGCCCACCGCGACGCCCGCACCTGCGTGCCGTACTACACGCTCCACGAGACGAGCACGGAGGACATGAAGGTGGTCTGCTCGGAGGTCCTGCCGGCCCTCCCGGGGCGGTGGCGCATGCTCCGGAACGGCGAGTTCCTGGAACTGCGGCCGTGAGTGGTAACCACTCGGTAACTCAAGCCCTTTCGACGCAGCTCGTCGGATGTCGTCGTCAGGATGACGATTCGCAGAAAGGCCTATATAGACCCTGTTTCGTAGGGTCGACGTTATTGTCGGTCGGGGGAGGACCTGGTACGTTG
>DUJI01000063.1 GCA_013329855.1 Thermoplasmata archaeon
TGCACCGGCGAGACCTACAAGGCTGTCGTCAAGTTGACCTTCGCCAAGGGCGCCTCGCTCAAGGACCGCTCGGGCCTCTTCAACGCCAGCCTCGAGGGCAACGCCTTGCGCGCCATTGTCATCCACGAAGGGGACACCGTCCACGACGGGGCGCTGAAGGCCCTCATTAGGGAAGCGGTCGCCCTGAACGAGGCTGCTGCGTCGAAGAAACGGAAGTAGCCCCGCCGACCCGCGACGCGTGGCGCACCCGCAGAACTTCCGGTGAGGGCTGTGGAGACCCGGACTTTGTTCGCGACAGAAAGAGGAATGGAGCCCGTCTTGCGGACTGCCATGGACAGACAAGGTGCAGCAGCGCCTCCGCGCATCGGCAGCTTGTGGCATGGAGGGGATAGGACTGCTAGGGCATCCCTCGGCTGCGTGGCGGGGAGGTACCGAGGCCGACCACTGCTGCAATGACGCCGATCCCAACGAGCGGTATTCCGAAGAGCGTAAACCCGGTCTCCGCGGCCATGCCGACAGCCGGTGCGGACGTGGCCTCGAGAGCCGCGCCCGCGACAGCAGCAAGAACTCTCAAGTGAGCTCCCCCGTGCGACGCTGAGATGGGCGGCGGGACATTTGCCAGTGCATCCTGACGCGGCTTGCTCGTAACTAAAAAAGAAGGGAGGGCTAGCCTTGTCAGAAGGGATGGGATGCACTCTAACGAACTAGCCCAAAATTCCCCCGAAATGTCATTGAAAAACGCGTATATAAGATTTTGTAAAGCCGTGTGCTAAACGAAGAACTATCAGAGATAGCCGGACTTCTGGAGGGTCATCAAGTCTTCCGTGGAGAGCTTCTCCCCCTTCTTGAATCGCTCAAAAATGGCCTCCGCCTCCTTCTTGGCGTCCACGGCCTCCACGGACTCTCCCGCAGCGGCCCGGTTCTTGACCCAGATTCCGTGGATGATCTTGTCGTAGTCGTGGACCTGGCGGATGTGCTCGATGTGCTTGCGGTGCTCCTCGTCCGCGAGCATCTTCGTCTTGATGAACTCCTCCTGGGCCTGGTCCGCCATCCGCCGCGTCTCGTCGCTCTTCTCGTAGAGCGCGGTCATCTGGTCGTGCTCCGCCTGGGCCTGCTCCGCGAGCTCGGAGACCTGCTTGTGGGCCGCCTCGGCCTTGTCGCGGGCCGCCTTGAGCTCCTCGTTGAGCTTGCGGACGTCCTCGTTCTCCTCGAGGGATTTCTCGAGCTTCTTCAGCTCGGCCTGGATCCGCGCCATCTCCTCGATCAGGGCGCGCTCCTTCTCCACGGTGAGGACGGAGGTCATCTGGCGGAACTCGAGGGCCTTCAGGTCCCTCCGGAGCTTGCTGATGGGCACGGCGCCGCGCGGGAGCCGCTTCCGCTTCGCGTCGTTCACCGCCTCGAGGAGCTCGTTGACCTTCTTGTTCCAGGTGTCCCGCTCCTCCTTCGCGGTCCGGACCTGGGCGTTCAGCTCGTCCCGCTTGATCCGATGGCCCGTCGCCTCGTCGACCAGGGCCCGGACCTGCGCGTTGAGCTCGTCCCGCTTCGCCACCCACTCGCGGGTCTTGTCATTCAGTTCGTCCCGGCGGCGGCGATGGCGCTCGGCTTCCTGGTTTTCCTTCTCTCGTTTCACCTGGAGCTCATCCAGCAAGGACAACCCTCTCGCGCCGGGTGCCGGGGGTTTGGCAAAAATGGCCTTCTAATATAAAGCTTGCCGCACGAGCCGCCTCGGCTCCGACACGACGCCTCCCGATAACAAGGTCGCAAAGTCCATGAGCGCCGCGCCCGATGCAATGTGGGCTCCATGCGGTTCCTCCTGACGCTCCTCACCCTGGGACTCCTGGTCCTCACCGGGCTGGCGGCGGTCCTCGTGCCGAGCGACCCCGGGTCCTTCCGCCTGGCGCGCAGCGCGCCTGCGGCAGGCATCGCGATCGCGGCGGACCAGGCGGTCGTGGGCCGCGGCGACCGGCTCAACTTCACGGTCTGGCTCAACGTCACGGGCAACGGCCAGTTCCAGAAGACCTGGGTGAACCTGACGTTCGACACGGCGTCGGATCCGAGCCGGAACTCCCTGGCCCAGGGACCCTCGGGATGGATCCAGCCGGCGGGATGCGTGGTCCTCCTGGCCTCGGGGTGGTTCCTGGAGTGGGAATGCTCGGGTCTGCGCGCGGGGGACTACGCCTGGGTCGTGCCCGCCTACGTGACCGCGAACGCCACCGTGGGCCGGTACCAGCGGGTCATGGCGAGCACGGCGTCGCAGACGGGATCGGGCACCATGAGCGGAAGCGCGAATGCGACCGTGTGGGTTGCGGGCGCGCGGGTCCGCATCATCGACATCGAGTCGTCGCCGACGGACTCGGCCCGGGGCGGGCAGATCGTCCAGTTCTGGGTCAACGCGACGAACGAGGCCTCCGTCAACCCCTCGGAGGCGGCGAACGGGACGGGGACCGCGTTCAACGTGACCGTGACGATCCATCTGGACGCGGGGCTGCGGCCCGGGACGGGGCTCGTGAATCTGACCACGCGGTTCCCGAGTCTGCCGCCCACCGCGGAACTCAGCGTGAACCTGGAGACCATCGTGGCGGAGAACCAGAGCGCCGGATCCGTGGTCGGCCTGAGCGTCCAACTGTCCTACCAAGATTTCAACGGACACGCGATCGGTCCCATCGAGGCGGGCTCCCCGCCCCTCTACGTGGTCCAGGCGAGCGTCCTCTCGACCCCGAACCTCGTGGCCGGAGCCGCCATCGGCCTGGGCGCCGTCGTGACCACCCTGGTCGTCCTCCTGTACGTCGGGCAGCGGAAGATCCTGATCGGCGAGGCGTTCTTCATGACGAAGGGCGGGATCCTGATCCGCCACGTCAGCCGGACGCCCGAATTGAGGAAGGACGACGACATCGTGGCCTCCATGTTCGTGGCCATCCAGGAGTTCGTGCGGGACTCGTTCCGGCGGGAAGCGTCCCTGGACTCCGTGGCCTTCGGACGCCGGCATGCCGCGGTCGTCCGGGGGGAGCTCACGATCCTCGCCGCGGTGATCTCCCACGGGGACGTGGACTACGTGACCCCGGAGCTCCTCGCCGCGGTCCGTGCGATCGAGACGCGGTACTGGGACGTCCTCGTGAACTGGGACGGGAACATGAACCGCCTCGTCGGCGTGGACGAGTTCCTCAACCGCCTCCTGCGGGGCGGGTTCCGGTCCCCCTGGAGGGTGCAGCTCGCATGAGGCCCGCGGCCGGGGTCCGCGCGGGGATTCCCGCCGGCATCCTTGTGCAACCTTTAACTAGCGTTCCATGCCTATGCAATTCCATCCGGGAGGGGACGGGACACCATGCGCCCACACGATGACCGGGACCTCAAGGGGGCGCCTCCCTTGCGGCGGCCCGAGACCTCCGTCCTCGTGAAGGAGGCGCTCCGGAAGGACGCGAACGACGTGGATGCCCTCTTCGTCCTCGCCGCCCTCCGGGCCCAGGACGGACACCCCGATGAGGGCCTCACCATCCTGGACCGCGTGCTCGTCATCGACCCGGGCTACCCGGGCGCCTGGTTCTTCAAGGAGAAGCTGCACCGGATGCGGGGCGAGACGCGGCAGGCGGAGACCGCGCGGGAGCAGGGGGAGGCGACGGAGGCATGACGGCCGCGGCCGAGCTGGTCAAGATGAAGATCTGCATGGCCGGCGAGGCCATGGTCGGCAAAACCTCCCTGATCCGCCGTTACGTGCTCGAGGAATACGAGGACCGCTACACGGCGACCCTGGGCACGAAGATCACGAAGAAGAGCCTGGGTGTGGCTCATCCCCAGGACGGCCATCGGGTCGAGGTGAACCTGATCCTCTGGGACATCATGGGCACGCCGACCCTGCGGGACCTCCTCAAGGAGGCGTACTACCATGGAGCCCACGGCATCCTGGGCGTGGCGGACCTCACCCGGGAGGAGACGCTCCGCGAGCTCGACGCGTGGTCCCGCTCCATCCGAACCGTCGCGGGTTCCGTGCCCACGTACATGGTCGTGAACAAGGCGGACCTGGAGGGCGAGGCCCGGATGGACCGCGGGACGATCGACGCGTTCTGCCGCGACCGCGGCTATCCGTGGTCCTACACGAGCGCGAAGACCGGGGCCGGCGTGGAGGAGGCCTTCGAGGGCCTCGTGCGGCACGTCCTCTCCAGGTAGGCGCGGCGCTCAGACCATCTTCCAGCGCTTGTGGGCCTCCGCGTCGGGCGTGAAGCAGAAGTGGACCGTGTTGAAGTCCTTCCGCATCGCCGCGACGTCCTCGGCGACCTTCTCGGGCGCCTCCTTCTTCACGGCCACCCGGGCGAAGAGGCCCGCGACCTCGCGCATCTGGGGCTCCGTCATCCCGAGGCGCGTGAGCTCCTGGGTCCCGAGGCGGATCCCGGAGGGCTTCACGGGTGACGTGTCCCACGGCAGGAGGTTCTTGTTGGAGATGATGTTCGCCTTCTCCAGGTCCTGAGCGACCTTGGCCCCGCCTCCCACCGCGGCCACGTCCAAGGCGAGCGCGTGGCTCTCCGTGAAGCCGGCCTTCTCCGCGAGGACCTGAATCCCGTTCTCGTGGAGTGCCTGGGCCAGGGCCTTCGAGTTGCGGACGACCTGGTCCGCGTAGGCGTGGCCGAACTCCAGGTACTCGGCCAAGGTCACGCCGAGCGCGGCCATCGCGTGCAGGTGGTGGTTCGACAGCACGCCCGGGAAGACGGCCCGCTGGAGCTTCTTGATCAACTTCTCGTCCTGGGAGTCCGAGAGCATGATCCCGTGCTGCGGCCCCGGGAGCGTCTTGTGGGTCGAGCCCGTGAGGACGTCGGCTCCCTCGCGGAGCGGGTCCTGGAACTTCCCGCCCGCGATGAGGCCCATGACGTGCGCGCCGTCGTACCAGACGCGGCACTCGGCCTCCTGGAACGCCTCCTGGAGGTCCTTGAGGGGCGTCGGGAAGAGGTACACGCTCTGGCCGAAGGCGGCGACCGTGGGCTTGACCAGCTTGATCAGCTTCGCGGTGCCGTCCACGTCGATGTTCATCCGCTCCACGTCGAAGGGATAGTTGATCGTGTTCACGCCGCGCATGCCCGCGGCCCCGAACTTCGCGGACGAGATGTGCGCGCCGTTCGCCAGGGCCACGGACGTCATGATGTCCCCGGGCTGCAGGAGGGCGAAGTAGACGGCCATGTTGGCCGTGGTGCCGCTGATGAGCCGCGGGTCCGCGTGGCGGCAGCGGAAGAGCTTCTTGGCCAGCTCGTTGACCCGGATCTCCACCTCGTCCGTGTAGAGGTTGCCCTGGTAGTATCGCTCGTGAGGCAGGCCCTCCGCGTAGCGGTCGCCGAAGTCGGACAGGAGGAGCTCGCGGGCCAGCGGCGAGATCACGTTCTCCGACGCGATCATCGGGAGGCACTTCGCGAACCAGGCGCTGTGCTTGTCGATCTGGTCGTAGATGAAGGCGACGTCCTCGTTCATGGCCCCAACCCGGCTGGGAAGCGGGGGCTCGCGATATATAGCTTGGGCCATGCTGCGGACGCGGCGCGCTCAGAACGTGCGCGCCTTGCCCGCGACGATCCGGTCCGTGAGCTTGTAGATCTTGGAGAGCTCCTGGTCGATGACGCCCTCGGCGTCCTTCTTGATCGACGCGAGGGACGTGCCCTTCTTGGGGATGATCTGCGCCGTGGCCGCCTGGGGCTCGTCGATCGGTTTGCCGATCTGGGATACGATGCGCACCCAGACCTCCTTGACCTTCCCGACGTTCTCCGTCACGATGCGGTCCGCGATGTCGAAGGACAGGAGGTTGTACAACTTGCCCACGTGGGTCACGGGGTTCTTGCCCGCCGCGGCCTCCATGGACATGGGGCGGTACGGGGTGATCAGGCCGCTCACCCGGTTCCCGCGACCCACGCTGCCATCGTCCCCGTTCTCCCAGGACAGCCCGGTGACCGTGAGGTAGTAGATGCCCGCGTCGAAGTTGTCCCCCGTGTTGATGTCCACCTTGACCTGCCGCTTCGTGTGCTTCTCCGCGTTCTTGAGGACGTGCTCCCGGAGCTCCTCGATCACGCTCCGGTAGTGGTCCCTGTCGGGGACGTAGCGGTCCACCATGGCCGCCGCGATCGTGAGACGGATCGTGTCCCCCTTGCGGACGCCCATGACCTTGATGTCCTGACCGACCTCCTTGAGGTCCTTCTTGAGCGGGCCGTTGATCAGCTCCTCCGTCTTCAGGACGAGGGTCTCCGTCTGGGAGAAGGGGGCGAACCCGACGCCGAAGGACGTGTCGTTGGCCAGCTGCTTCCGCGTGTCGTAGAGGCCGCGGAGGTCCACGGAGCCTTGGCCGATCTTGCAGTCGATGATGACGTCCGAATCGACGTCGAGGTTCGTGCAGGTCTTCTTGATATGATCGCGCGCCGCCTCCACCGCGACCGTCCGATACGGGAGGCGCTCGCCGTTGACCGTCGTCGTCGCCCGGCCCACGAGGATCACGTTGGCCGGCTCGAGGACGATCCCGCCGCCGAACTTGGGGGCGCTCTGCCCGCCCACGATCTCGCCCTGGTCCGTGTTGTGGTGCAGGATCCGCCCGAATCGATCGGCATACATCTTGCAGAGGGCGCGGGAGACCGCCTCGGCGATCCCGTCCATCATGCTGTCGGGGTGCCCCACGCCCTTCCTCTCGACAATCTCCGTTCCCTGTTCCTCGATCGGCGTGTGGACGAGTTCCTCGACGGTGATGTTTCGCGGCACGGGGAGCCCCCGGAAGTGAGGGCGCGGAGCGTGCCGCGGGATATATGGCTTTTGTTGCGGACCCCGCGACCGGATGCGAGGAATAACGGACCAGGCATAACCATGCCTCGATAGGAATAGCGTGCCATCCGATACGAATGAATAACTTGTCGCTGCCAGCATTCCAGCAGGAATATGTGACCCCTGCGCCCTCCGCCGCGCGATGCTTCCCGATCTCGAGGAGATTCCGCGGCTGCGGAAGGCGCTCGGCCTGACCCAGACGGCCCTCGCCCGCTTCGCGGGCGTGAGCCAGTCGACCATCGTGAAGATCGAGAAGAAGCAGATGAACCCCTCCTACGACGTCGTCCGCCGCGTGTACAACGCGCTCCAGGCCGAATTGAAGAAGCAGGAGAAGAAGGCCCTCGTGGAGCAGGTCCAGACCCGGAAGGTCCAGTACCTCGAGGCCCGCATGCCGTTGGAGACCGCGGTGGACGAGATGCGCCGCTGGAAGTTCTCCCAGATGCCCGTGATGAACGCCGGCCATCCCGTCGGGTCCATCTCGGACAAGGTGATCAACAACCTGATCCTGTCCGGGAAGGACCCCAAGGACCTCGCGAGGATCCGCGTGGAGGAGGTCATGGAGCCCGCGTTCCCCCAGGTCGACTCCAAGGCGCCCGTGGAGCTGGCGGCGAGCCTCCTGCGCCACTACAACGCCGTGCTCGTGACGTCCAAGGGCGACGTCACGGGGATCGTGACCAAGTCGGACCTGATGAAGCTCCTGTGAGCCGGCTGGAGCCCGGAAGACGGAACCGGCGGGGCTCGGACGCCTGTTATCGTTGAATAACGATAACTTGAAGCTCTCGGGCGCCATACCCCTCCGATGGTGTCCCCATGATGCTCGGCTGCGGCTACTGTGAGAAGACGGTCCATGGGCGGCCGTACCTCTACTTCTGGCACTATGAGTCCCGCGGCGGGCGGCGCGAGCAGGTGGAGGAGTACGTGGGCCCGGCGCGCAGCCCCCGGGCGNNTCTGGCTGTACAGGGGTCCCGCCGGGATGCCGAGCGCCCGGGCCTTCTCCAGGTCGAACCGGCCCGCGCGCTCCTTCTCCTCCAGGACGTAGGAGAGGGCGGGCACCGTGTGCACGGCCTCGAAGGCGGTCACCGTGTACTCGCCGCAGTCCGTGGGATCGCCCGCGGCCAGGTCGTGCGCGTGGACGGGATAGCCCGCCTTGAAGTGCCCGAGGGAGAGGAGCTGGGCCACGAGGTCCTCGCATCCCGACGGACCGTAGACCTCGAGGGCCGACTCCCGCCCGAAGAAGTTCATGCTCTGCATGAGGCCCGGGAGCCCGAGGAAGTGGTCCCCGTGGAAATGGGTGAGGAAGACGCGGGTCACCTGCATGAAGCTCAGCCTGGAAGCCATGAGCTGCCGCTGGGTGCCCTCGCCGCAGTCGAACAGGATCACCTCGGGACCGCGCTTGACCGCGACGGCGCTCACGTTGCGCTTCGGCGTGGGCCACGAGCCCGACGTCCCGAGGAACACGATCTCCATGGGCCCGCTCCCGATGGCCGCCGCGGTCTTAACGCCTTTGGCCGCGGACCCGCGGCAACGTTTTAACCGGGGAGCGGGATGCCTCGTGCCGCCCTCCCATGATCGCCATCGACGGCCATCGGCTCACCCTGGACGACGTCGCCCGGGTGGCCCGCGGGAACGAGAAGGTCCGACTGGCGCCCGCCGCGGCAAAGCGCGTGGATGCGAGCCGGCGGGCGCTCGAGCGGCTCGTCAAGGGCGGCGGGGTGGCCTACGGGATCAAGACCCGCTTCGGGCAGCTCGCCCAGGTGCCCATCCCGGACCGCGACGTGAAGCGGCTCCAGCTCAACCTCCTCCGCAGCCACGCGGTCGGGCAGGGACCGCGGCTGCCCACGGACGCCGTGCGGGCGGCCCTCCTCCTCCGCGCGAACACCCTCGCCATGGGCTACTCGGGCGTCCGCCGACAGCTCATCGTGCTCCTCCTGGACCTACTGAACCGGGGCGTGCATCCCGTCCTGCCGAGCCGCGGCTCCCTGGGCGCGAGCGGCGATCTCGCCCCCCTGGCCCACCTCGGGCTCGTCCTCGTGGGCGAGGGCGAGGCGTGCCTCGGGGACGAGGTCCTCCCGGGCCGGGACGCCCTCGCCCGGGCCGACCTCAAGCCGATCGCCCTGGACACGAAGGAGGGCCTCGCGATCATCAACGGGACCGCGGTGATGGCCGGCGTGGGCGCCCTCGCGGTCGTGGACGGGCTGGCGCTCCTCCGGGACGCCCAGGTGGCGGCCTCCCTCTCCTTCGAGGCCATGCGCGGTTCGCCCCAGCCGTACGACGACCGTCTGGTCGCGCTCAAGCCGCAGCCCGGCGCGCGCGAGGTCGCCGACCATCTCAAGCGCGGCGCGCACTCCAGGACCGGGATCCCCGAAGTAGAACATCACGCCGTCGCCCAGCCACTTGATGGGTCTACCGCCGTGCTGTACGGAGCTGCGCTGAACCAGCCGCGCGAGCGTCGCAGCCAGGTCGGCGGCCGCATCGTCGCCGCGTTCCTGGGTCAGCCGCGTGGAGGCGGTGATGTCGAGGAAGCAGATCTCGTCGGCGCCCTGGGCGTCGTAGACCGCGGCCAGCTCGACCGGATCGCCGGCGTCGCGCAGCGTCTGGAACTGGATGCCCTTGACGACCCGCCCGTCCTTGACGTCGAGGCACGGGATGACGCGCTTGGTCAGCAAGCGGCCAGGGCCTCCGCGGGCGTGAACTCGCCCTCGAGGAGCGCGCGGCCGACGACGCACTCCGGGATGCCGGCGGCGGCCAGC
>DUJI01000062.1 GCA_013329855.1 Thermoplasmata archaeon
GCGGAAGCAGTCCTTGTCGTACTCCACGTCCTCCCGATAGTGGGCCTTCAGGAGACAGAGACGGACCACCTCGCCGGGATAGGCCGCGAGGATCGAGCGGATGGTCACGAAGTTGCCGAGGCTCTTGGACATCTTGTCCTGCTCCAGCGTGAGGAAGCCGTTGTGCATCCAGGTCCGCGTCCACTCGACGCCCCAGGCGCCCTCGCAGATCATGGCCTCGCTCTCATGGTGCGGGAACTTGAGGTCCGAGCCGCCCCCGTGGATGTCCAGGGGCGCACCGAGGTACTTGTACGCCATCGCGTTGCACTCCACGTGCCAACCGGGTCGGCCGTCGCCCCAAGGGCTCGGCCAGGACGGCTCGCCCTCCTTGGACGCCTTCCACAGGGCGAAGTCCAAGGGGTCCTCGCGCGCGCTGCCGGGCGGGAGCGGATCCACGACCACGTCCTCGAACTTCTGGTGGGTGAGGATGCCGAAGGAGCGTTTCGCCCTGCGCGTCCGGAAGTACACGTCGCCCCCCACGGAATAGGCGAATCCGCGGTCGATGAGCAAGGCGATGAGCGTCTGGATCTCCAGGATGTGCTCGGAGACCTTGGTGTAGTGCGTCGCGGGGGCCACGTTCAGCGCGCGCATGTCCTCGAGGAAGGCATCGATGTAGACCTGCGCGTACTCGAGGGGCGGCTTCCCCGCCTGGGCCGCGCGACGGATGATCACCTCCTCGATGTCCGTGAAGTTCTGGACCAGGGTCACGCGGAAGCCGAGGTACTCCAGGTACCGCCGAATCATGTCGAAGCTGACGTAGGACTTGGCATGACCGAGGTGGCTGTAGTCGTACGTGGTCGGACCGCAGACGTACATCCGGACGTGGCGGTCCTCGCGCGGCGCGAACACCTCTCTGCGCCGCGAGCGCGTGTTGTAGATCTGGAGGACCATGAACGCCTTCGACGCCGCGTTAGGCGAGGGCGATATTAGACCCTTGGCCCGCCCTCCGAGCGGACCGGGCGCGGGAGCGAAACCTATTTGCGGACCGGACCTTTGTGGCGCTCCGCTGGGCCGGTAGATCAGCGGAAGATCGCCGCCTTCGCAAGGCGGAAGCCGTGGGTTCAAATCCCACCCGGTCCACGTTCTTCTACGCGGCCGACTCGGGCCCGCGCGTCGCCGCGCGCCGCCGTTCGGCCCACTTCGACGTGAGGACGCCGAGCAGATACAGACCCGTCAGGATGAGGCCGACGAGGATCATGGTCACGCCGCTCGGATCGGGGGTGATCATCCCCGCGATGAACCAGATCGCGGCGACCACGATGCGCCAGTGCTTCGTCCACGTAGCGGCCCGGGTGATGCCCACGGAGGTCAGGCCGTACATGACCATGGGCAGTTCGAACGCCACGCCGAAGGCGAGCACGTGGATGAGGACGAAGGAGATGAAGTCCCCCACGAAGAGGATGTAGAGGGTGATGCCCATTCCGCGCTGCGCCTGATAGAGGAAGTTGATTGTGAAGGGGAGCAGGATGAACAGGTCCAGGAGGACGCCGGAGAAGAAGAGTGCCGAAATGGGGGCCACCATCTTCGCCAGCAGGCGCTTCTCCGAGGGCCTCAGGGCGGGGCCGATGAACGCCATGGCCTCGTAGACGATCACGGGCGACCCCACCGCGGCCGCCAGGAAGAGGGCCGTCTCCACTTGGACCAGGACGCCGTCCCAGGGATGGGCCGCCGCGAGCTGGACCCAGCTCGGCTTGAGCAAGGCCACGAGGGCGAGAAACACCTGGCTGGAGGCGGGGTCCGTGCCGATCGCGGGCACGAGCATGGGGATCTGCACGCCGGCGAGGGTCACCGTCCCGACGCCCAGCGTCATGAACACGACGAAGAGGAGGAGGACGGTGAAGATAACCACCTTGAGGCGGTCCCGGAGCTCCTCGATGTGCTCCCAGAAGGACATCCGAGCCTCGTCGGCCCGATCCGCCGACGCGTGAATGGTGGCCAAGGAATTCGGTCGGCCGAAGACACCGTTCCCTGAAAAACGTTTACGTCGGTCCGTACGGACGCGATCGCCAGGCGGCGCACGCGGACCGGGTCAGACGACCCGGGACCCGCACTTCCCGCAGAACCCGTCCTCCGCCTCGAGGACCGCGCCGCAGTTCGGGCAGGCGTACTCGATCCGCGTGCCGCACCGGCCGCAGAACGAGTCCCCCGGCCCCAGCGGCGCGCCGCACTGGGGGCAGCCGCCCTCCGGTGGCGGGGGTCTTGCCGCACACTCGGGGCACAGGATGATGGGCGCCCCCTTGCGCCGGACCGGCTTCCATGCGGTCGTGCGCTTGCCGCAGTCCGCGCACGTGCGCTCCCGCGCCTCGGACGCCTCGATCAACCGGAGCTCGGGTCGGGGCGGCGGGACCTCCGCGGGCGGGGGATTCCCCGGCGGAGCCGTCTCGTCGGGAGGGAGCGCCATCCGTCACGCAACCGCGACGACGGCGTAAAACCTTGCGCCTCAGTCCGCTTCGTCCTTGGGGATCGTGATGGACTTCAGGCGGGGAGCGCCGTCCGGCGACTCCTCTTCCAGGTACGTCAGATACCCCGAACCGACGTTGAAGTGGATCACGCTGACCTTCTTGTCGAAATCCACCATCGCCCTTCCGGACTTGCGCTTCATGGACGTGTCCTCGGAGGAAACTACGTCTACGTGGTTACTTAAACCTCAGTCCACCAGATTCGTTCTCGATAATCGTAGTACCGATTGGGGCGCGGAGGCATGCGAGTGGCCACTCCGTTGGCCACCGGACGCCGTTTCCGGCCTAACTATTAATAGCGACGGGGTCGCAATACTAGGTGAAGGCCGATACGGCCGGATGAGGGGAAATGATCACCGTCAAGAAGCTCGCCGCCGCCCTGCAGAAGCGACTCGGGCGCACGCCCGAGGAGGCGCTCGAGGATGCGCGGACCGTGATGAACTACTTCGGATTCCACGATACGATCATCGACAACGCGATTGAGCCCGCAGACCGCAAGCTCTTCTACGCGCTCCAGGAGGCGGGCCTCCTGCGGAGCTACTGGGAGACCGTGCCCCTCCTGGACGGGCGACACTGGCGCATCTTCTACTGGCAGCTCGACGAGAAGACGCTGGAGCGCTTAGCCGAGGACGAGGAAGCGCCCACGGAGGATCACCTGTACAAGAGCCTCCCGGACGAGGCGTGGACCCACCCGCCCGCGGCGTACTGAGTCAGTGCCCGGGCCACGCCTGCTCGCCGATCAGCGGCACGAAGGCGCAGGGCGTGCCACGCCGAATCTCCAGGGTCCCGTCCGGACGGCGGCGCGCGATCCACAGGACCTGCGCGTACCGCGAGTCGCCCACGGGGGCGAGGATGCGACCGCCGACCGCGAGCTGCCCCGCCCAAGCGGGCGGCAGCCGAGAGGCGCCCGCCGTGGCCAGGATGCAGTCGTACGGCGCGCGGCCCGGGAAGCCCAGGC
>DUJI01000133.1 GCA_013329855.1 Thermoplasmata archaeon
CGACGCGGGGGACGAGGTCCTCTGGAACAACCTGGGCAACGCCCTGTACAACCTGGGCCGCTACGACGAGTCTGTCCCCTACTTCGAGAAGGCCCTCGAGGTCAACCCGAAGTACGAGATCGCCTGGAACAACATCGGCAACGCGCTGAACAAGATGGGCAAGTGGGAGGCATCCCTGAAGTACCACGACAAGTCCCTGGAGATTAAGCCCGACTTCGACTACGCCCTGTACGCGAAGGGCGAGAGCTTGGACAAGCTCGGCCGCCACGAGGAGGGCCTGGAGCTGATCACCCAGAGCCTCGAGCTGAACCCGAACTACGACCGCGCTTGGATGGCCAAGGCGGAAGCGCTGCACGCCCTGGGCCGCCTCGAGGAGTGCCGGGACGCGCTGAACAACGCCCTCATCCTGAACCCCGGGTATGAGGAGGCGTGGATCTTCCGCGGCAAGGTCCTCGAGGAGATTGGCAACTCCCTGGAGGCGGAGCGCTGCTACGACGAGGCGTTGCACTGCTTCGACGCGGGGCTGGAGATGGACCCGTCCGACACGGCCCTCGCGCTGCAGAAGGCCCGGCTCCTGGACGACCTGGAGCGGACCGAGGAGGCGCTCGAGGCGTACGCCGCGGCGGCCGCCCACGCGAAGGACCCCGCCGCCCTCGTCGCCCTCTCCGACGCGCTCCTCCGGGCGGGTCGCGCCTCGGACGCGCACGCGCCCGCCGAGGAGGCCCGCTCGCGGTTCCCCGAGGACGCGAGGGGATGGCATGCCGCGGCCCGGGTCCGCGTGGCGCGGGGAGAGCCTGCGGACGCCCTCGCCCTTCTGGATAAGGCCCTGGAGCTCGGAGGCGGACCCGGCGTCCGGACGGACCGCGCTCGAGCCCTTGCGGCGCTCGGGCGGGCGGAGGACGCCTTGGCCGGGCTCGGCGACGAGCGCGGATCGGATGCTCCGGCTCTGCTCCTGAGGGCGGACCTCCTGCACGCCCTCGGCCGGACGGAGGAGGCCCTGAGGGCCTGCGACGCGGCCGTGCGGGCGGACCCTGGGGCGGGGGATGTGGCCTACCACCGGAAGGGCAAGCTGCTCCTGGCCGCGGGCCGCGCCAAGGAGGCCACGGCCGCCCTCGACGCCGCGCTCGGCCTGAATCCCCGGGACCCGGAGGTCTGGTGCGACGCCGCGGTGGCCTGGAGGACCTGCGGTCGCGAGGCCAAGGCCCGGCGTCTCCTGGAGCGCGCCCTGGAACTGGACCCCCACCTGGACCGTGCCCGGCGCCTGCGGGACCTGTCGCCGTCTCCTCCTTCCTCATGATATATTCTGAGTCAATAATAATAATTACGCCCTCGTGACCGGGCAAGGGTTATCTGCCCCGGGTTCATGGGGTCCGGTGATGGCCCTCAAGGTGCGGCACCGCACACGCCTTCGGCGGAAGGAGGTGGACGCCTGGTTCCAACGTCTCTCCGCGGAGTTCGGGATGGCCATGCCTTCGGACGAGACGCCCGTGGACGCGGCGGAAGCCGGGGAACTCCGCCTCCTGATCCGGGAGGAGGAGGCCATCGCCTTCGTGATCGAGGACAGCGTGGCTCCCACGGTCCGGGGCCTGCTCGCCTTCCCGGCCCAGACGCGGTTCGTCACGGTGGACATGGGCGCGGTCCCCTTCGTCTACAACGGGGCCGATGTCATGGCGCCCGGGATTGTGGACGCGGACCCCGCGATCCGGTCCGGGGACTTGGTCTGGGTGCGGGACGAGAAGTTCCGCCGGCCGCTCGCCGTCGGCCGGGCCATCATGGACGGGCCCACGATGGCCCGCGAGAAGCGCGGGAAGGCCGTCGAGACCCTCCACCACGTGGGAGACGACCTCTGGCGCCTCGGCGAGGAGGACGCCTGAGGTGCCGCGCCTCCGGGCGGTCCTGTTCGACGTGGACGGCACCCTGCTGGACACGCGGGACGCGTGGGTCGCCGCCTTCGATGCGGGCCTCGCCGCGATCGGCGCGCCCGGGATGCCTGGGACCGAGGGGGCGCGATGGATCGGTACCCCCATCGAGGCGATCTACGCGGAGCGGTGCGGCCTCTCCGGGGACCCCCTCCGGACGGCCGTCGCGGAGTTCCAGCGCAGCGAGGCGGAGTCCGTGCGCCGCGGCGTGCGGTCGTTCCCGGGAGTCCCCGAGATGCTCGCCTCCCTGCGCCCCTGGCGGCTCGGGGCGATTACGAACAAGCGGCACGACACGACCCTCGCGGCCCTGGGTGCCGCGAACCTGGGCGACCGGTTTGCGATCGTCCTGGGTGGCGACTCCGTGGCCCGCAAGAAACCGGCTCCCGACCCGGTGCTCCAGGCCGCGCGGGAGCTGGGCATCCCCGCGGAATCGTGCGCGGTCGTGGGCGACACGGAGGTGGACGTGCACGCAGGGCGGGAAGCGGGCGCCGTGACCGTGGGCGTCACCTGGGGATACGGGATCCGCGCGCGGCTCGAGGACGCGGGAGTCGGATACCTCGTGGAGACGCCGGCGGCCCTGCCTCCGCTCCTCCGGGCCCTCACGCCCAGTACGGGGACTTGAGGTACTTGTACACGGACATGACCGCGGTCACCGCTTCGCCGCACGCGGTGACGATTCGCTTGTCCTTCCCCGGGTAGGAGACGATGTCCCCGCAGGCGTAGATCCCCCGCACGGACGTGGACATGTCCGCGTTCACCCGGATCAGTCGCTCGCCCTCCAGGGCGATGCCCCACTTCGGGAGCGGGGTGATCTTGGGCTCGAACCCGATGTTGATCAGGACGGAGTCGATGTCGAAGACCGTCTTCTTCAGGGTGCGGTTGTCGTAGACGACGGCCTGCTCGACGCGGCCGTTGCCCTCGATGGACGTGAGCTCCGCGTTGAAGACGACCCGGATGGGCGCCTTGGTCACCGCCTCCACGTTCTTCTCCATGGCCCGGAACTCGCCGCGGCGGTGGACCAGGGTAACCTCCTTGGCGGAGGCCACGATCTCCAGGGCGTACTCCAGGGCGCTGTCTCCGCCGCCCACGATGAGGACGCGCTTGCCGCGGAACTCGTGCCGGTCCTTCACCTGGTACGTCACGCCGTTGCCCTCGAGCTCGGCCTCTCCCGGGATGTCCAGACGCTTCGGCTCGAAGAGGCCCATGCCCATGGCCAGGATGATGGCCCGGGTCTCGTACGTCTTGCCCTCCCGGGTGATGACGTGGAAGAGCTGTCCGTCCCGCTTGAGGTCGACGACCTCCCCGCTCGCCATCTCCGCCCCGCTCTCCCGCGTGTGCATCGTGAAGAGCTCGGCGAGCTCGCCACCCTCGATGGCGATGTAGCTCGGGTAGTCGTAGACGGACTTCGTGGGGTACAGCCAGGCAAGCTGGCCTCCCATGGCTTGGGCCTCCAGGATCAGGGTGGACAGGCTCCGGGTCCTCGCGTAGATGCCGGCCGTCAGGCCGGCAGGGCCGCCCCCCACGACGACCACGTCGTATACCATGGCGTGGGGCGACAAAGTCCCCTCCCTTAAGAATCTTGTGACCCCACTATTCCGCAAGGCACGGCGTGGTAGGAAAGGTCATAGTTATTATACAGCTATTTCCATTTCTGTCGCCATTCTGTCAACCCGAGACGCCGCGTTCACGATACTTTTAAATTCCCCCTTCGGAATATGCGGGAATCAGAAGGGATCTGGGATGGCCTTCATCAAGAAGCCGTTCAAACGTCTCGCCGAGGGGGGCTCCGCGGCCGAGGCCGATACGTACATCGACCTAGGTGAGCTGACCTTCGACGCAGAAGGCGGAGCGCTTGGAGAACCGGTGGAACATCTCGTCAAGGTCGCGGAAGTGTACCGCTACGAGGACGTGGCGGACCTGACGACCCACGTGTACAACGGGAACATCCTGCTCGTCGACTTCACGAGCCTGGCGAGCGACGAGCTGGCGCTCAAGCGCATCACGGCCGAGCTTAAGAGCGCCGTGCGGGACTGCGGCGGCGATGTGGCCGTCGTGGGTAAGAACGTCCTCATGGCGACGCCCGCCGGGATCAAGATCGACCGGGCGAAGATCAAGGGCAACTTCTGAGACGTCTCAGACGCGCCGTCCCCAGCGGCGGGCTTTCGGTGCCTCGTAGGGCCTCGCCGCGAACCCTTCCGGACCGTACTCGAGCACGAAGTAGTCTCGGGAATGGTTCGTGTGCCGCATCTTCGCGATGCGGACGAGAAGCTGCACCTTCCCCTCGCCGACCCCGCTGAACCGGAGCTCGAAGACCCCGTCCGCCAGGAACGTGACATCGTGGTCCACGCCGGGCCGGGCCGGGTCCTGCTCGGCGAGGACGAACGACGTCGCCCCGAGGTTCCGCAGGAAATGGAAGAAGTGGAACAGTTCCGTCCTCACGTCCGCGATGTGGGTCAGGGCCGTCAGGGCGTCCAGGGAGTCGATGACGATCACGCTGAGCGGATCCCGCTCGCGGCGGCGGCTCAGGTAGTCCTCGAGGACCCGCACCCAATCCCGGATCTCCTCGGCGCCCGCGTAGTCCAGCCGGAGGCCACCGATGTCCACGACGAAGTCCTCCGCGTCCCCCAGGCCGAGGCGCCGCATGGTCTGCACGATGGAGTCCCGGCTCTCCTCCACCGTGATGTACACGCCGCGGGCGCCCGCCGCACGGTTCCGGACCAGCGTGTAGAGGGCCAAGGACGTCTTCATGGAGCCCCCTGGGCCTACGATCCCGACCACATGGCCGCGCGGGACGCCGCCCTGGAGCGCGGCATCGAGCCCCCTCACGTAGGTCGGGGTGCGGACGTCCTCCGTCTTGGTCCGGGCCGCCAAGGCGGACACCTGCTCGCGCAACCGCCGGACCTCGTCCCGCAGCGCCCGGACGTCCGCCTCGTCGACGGCGGCCGGGCCTGGCGCGGTCGCTCGATCCTCGGGGCCCGACTCCGTGGGCTCCGTCCCGTCCCCGCCCGGCAACATACCCGACGCGACATGCCATGGCGTCGCTTTTACCCTTTGGACGTCGCGCTCCGCCGCGGGGCCGCGAGGTTCCGTGAGAATCAACCTGCCGTCCGGCCGACAGAACCCTTATATAGGCCGTAGCTCAAGTAGTATCCCTTCGGGGCGACCCATGTCCGTGAAGGCTAAGCCTGAGCGGGGACCAGCGGGAACCATCACCGTGGACGACCTCACCCGCGCGATCAAGAACTCGATCGACCGCACCGGGATGAAGGAGGAAGAGGCCCGGGCCATGGCGACCCACGTCCTCAATTTCTTCGGATACTCCGAGCGGATCATCGACAACGTCCTTGAGCCGGAGGACCGCGACGCCTTCTACATGCTCGAGGATTCGGGCATCCTGACCACGGAGCGGGAGGAGACGACCCTCTACGACGGCCGGGAGTGGCGCATCCACTACTGGATGTTCCGCAAGGAGAAGATCTACGACCTCGCGGAGGCCGAGCGCGCCAAGGAAGAGGCGGAGGCCGGGCAGACCATCTACGACGACGTCCCCGAGGACTTCTGGGCGACCCGCCGCGTGAAACCGGCGGAAGAGCCCAAGTAGGCCGCCCGCTCAGCCGAAGACGAGCTGGAGCGTGCCGCCGCTGCGGCGGACGAGATCCACGGCCAGGGAATGGGGCAGGTACATCCGTCCCCCGCGGTACGGGAAGGCCGGACCAAAGCCCTCTACGGTCCGGAGCGCGCGGGCCGCCGGTTCCTCCGAGATGTAGGCGCTGTCCGTGAGGTCGCCCGTGACGAGCACGGTGATGGGCAGGCGCAGCGCCCCCGCCTCCGCGTCCGTGAGCACGCGGGCCAACCGCTCGAGTGCCGCGGGATCGAATGCATGCTCGTCCCCCTCCCGGGTGCGGCATGCGGGCCGGGTCTCCCGCCGCAGCTGGGCCAGGCTCTTGCGCTCCACGACGAGCCCCGCGTTGAGCCGTCCGAGCTCGAGGGAGATCCAGCGGTCGATGGCCCCGGGGGAGACCATGCGGTCTCCCCAGGTCGGGGCGGAGCCAAAAAGCCTTCGGAGCGCCCGCGAAAGCTTTTTCCCGCCTCCGCTCCATCGGCGCGAACGGAGGCCTTCCCCTGTCCGCATCCCTGTCCTGCACGCGGTGTGGCTACCAGAACCAGCCCGGCTACCAGTTCTGTTCGAACTGCGGCGCGCCTCTGGGCCCCGCCCCCGGTGCC
>DUJI01000280.1 GCA_013329855.1 Thermoplasmata archaeon
GTGTCGAGGTCCACCGTGAGGAGGGTCGTCTCGCGGCCCAGGTCCTCACAGACGCACAGTTCCTTGGGGAGTCCGCAAGTTGCGCAGATCCCGGCGATCAAGCTGCCTCCGGCGGTGGGGTAGAACCCCGGCCCGCCTCTTTAACCATTCGACGTGACTGTTCAGGCGGCTTCATGGGACGCTTCAGAGTACCCCCCGGTTTGCATCAGGGTTTCCTTGAGCAGACGGTAGTGCTTGCGGATCGTGACCTCGGACACGCCGGTCAGGCGCGCGATCTGGGCCTGGGTCACGGGCACGTCGAGCTCCTCGGACGCGAGATACAGAGCGCCCGCGGCGATGCCGACGGGCGAGTTCGCCTCGAGGAGCTTCGCGTCCTTGACCTGCCCGACGAGGGACAGGGCCCGCTCGCCGACCTGGGGCGCCAGCTCGAGCTGCGACGCGAACCTGGGGACGAAATCCTCCGCGCGGCTCGCGCGAGCGAAGACGCCCAGCTCGCGGCTCACGACCTTGGCCGTCAGGCTGATCCGGTGCACCGTGACGCCCGTGGCCTGGGCCAGCTCGTGGAGCCCGCGGGGCGCGCCGAGCTGCTTGGAGGCCAGGTAGACGACGGCCGCGACGATCGCGTCCATGGAACGGCCGCGGGATAGTCCGGCCTCGATGGTCTGGCGGAGCAGGATCGCGGCGCGCTCCCGGAACACGGGGGCGAGGCCGAGGCGGCTGGACAGGCTGGAGAGCTGCGCGAGACCGGGGGCCAGGGCGCGCTCCGTGCGGTCGTACCGCGTCCACTGGCTCACGCGGCGCAGCCGGTTGAGGGCGGCCACGGACCGCGCGTCGATCGGGTTGCCTTTCGCGTCCCGCAGGCCGTTGCCGACCATGCTGCCCAAGCCCTTGTCGGGCGCCATGACGGACGGCGGCGGACCCGCGCGGATCCGGTCGTCGCCTTCGAACGTGGTCCAGTCGGGTCCCTGGTCGACCATGCCCTCGTCGAGGACGAGGCCGCAGTTGTCGCAGACCCGCTCCCCGCGGATGGGGTCGACGTAGATGGCCAGGCTGCCGCAGTTGGGGCAGCGGGCCGTCTCCCGAATCTGCCGCTCCTCGCGTGGCTTGGGGCTCCGTGGAACCGAGTTATCCTTCAAATCCATCGAACGGAAGTTGCTCATGCAATCACCTTCTTGGCGTGCTCCTTCAAGACCCACCGGTTCGCCCAGCGCTCCAACCCACGGATGGCGTCGAAGAGGTCCTCTCCCATCGCCGTGAGACGGTACTCCACGGCCACGGGCCGGTCCACGATGACGCGACGTTCCGTGATCCCCGTTTCCTCGAGCTCCTTCAGGGTCTTGGCGAGGGAACTCTGGCAAATCGCGGTGGAACCGCGCAGCTCGTTGAACCGCTTGGGTCCGCTCATGAGGCTGTGCAGGACGCTCAGCTTGAGCTCCGATCCAATCATGGCAATCGCCATGAGGCCGGGGCATCCGGGTCCGTCACAGGGCACGTGGGACTTGGCCATGTTCCTTCACTTCGCGACCGACTAAGACCCCAGGTCCTATAAATAGTCTGCTTTGAATACCAGGTTTTAAGTCCGAACCTGGTACGTTCGTCGAACACGCATTTCGGGTTGCCGAAATTCGTCCATCACATGGAGGAAACGGCGGGGCGCGTGACTCGTGCTGTCAAGCACCACATCACAGAATCTACGAGAATCGGATGTATTTTTCGGTACACCGAAGTACGCGGCCGAGGGGAGAAGGCTATCGCGGGAACGTCTCTCGAAGCGCAGCGAGGTTGCGCCGGTTCTCGTCGGCGAGCTTGCGGAACGTGCGCGCGGCCTCCGTGAGGAGGGATCTCGCCACGTCGGCGGATTCCTCATACAAGCGAACCGCGGCCATCTCGAGGGCCATGGCCTTCGCCGGCACCTCGCTCGGCGAAGCCAGGGCCGCGTCCGCCACGTACCGGTGCCCGTCCAGCCCCGTAATCGGCTCCAAGACCATCTCGTTCAACGTCTGCTGACGCGTGCGCACCAGGAGGCCGCGGCGGCCCTCGTGCTGCGCCGCCAGGGCCCGGGCGAGCTCACTGTAGCGGCCGGGGCCCACCAGGCCCGCCGCGGTCGTGTAGAAGGCCGCAGTCGCCACCTCGAGCTCGATGGCGAACCGGACCAGGGAGCCGAAGTTCGTTAGCTCAGGGGGGTCCATCGGGTCAGATCCAGCGGGTGATGACGACCTTGCTCTCCGTGAAGAACCGGACCGCGTCGCGCCCCTGCGGGTGCAGGTCCCCGAAGAACGAGTTCTTCATCCCGCCGAAGGGGAAGTAGGCCATGGCCGCCGCGATCCCGAGGTTGATCCCGATGCTGCCGGCTCGCGCGCGGTACCGGAAGTCCCGCGCCGCCTTCCCGCTCGACGTGTAGATGGAGGCCGCGTTCCCGTACGGGCTCTTGTTGATCCATTCGATCGCGTCATCGAGGGTCTCCAGGGTCATGAAGTTCGCCACAGGCCCGAAGATCTCGTCCTTGGCCACGGTCATGTCGGGCGACACGCCATCGAGGACCGTCGGTCCGACGAAGTAGCCAGGGTAACCGGAAACGTGGATCTTCCGGCCGTCCAATGCCACCTCGGCGCCCTCCTGCTCGCCCTTGTCGATGTAGCCGAGGACGCGCTCCTGATGCTTCCTCGTGATGACCGGGCCCATCTGGACCGCCTCGTCGAGGCCGTAGCCCACCTTGAGCTTGGACGCGGCGTCCGAGAACTTCCTGCGCACCGCATCGTGAGCGTCCTCGAGGCCGACGACGACGGATCCGGCCAGGCACCGCTCGCCCGCCGTGCCGTACACGGAGGAGATCATGTTGGGGACAATCCGGTCCAGCTTCGCGTCGGGCAGGACGACGAGCAGGTTCTTCGCGCCACCGCCGCACTGCACCCGCTTGCCGTGGGAGGCCGCGCGCGCGTAGACGAGCTTGGCGATGGCGGTCGACCCCACGAACGAGACGCCGCGGATGTCGGGGTGGTCGCAGATTCCCTCGACGGCGTCCTTCGCGCCGTTCACGAGGTTGAACACACCCGGAGGGAACCCCGCCTTGTCGACCAGGTCGGCCATGTACTCCTGGACGAGGGGATCCTGCTCCGACGGCTTCGCGACCCACGTGTTGCCCGTGGCCACGGCATAGGGCCAGAACCAGAACTGGACCATGGCGGGGAAGTTGAAGGG
>DUJI01000235.1 GCA_013329855.1 Thermoplasmata archaeon
GTTCCACGGCACTGCGTCGAGGCCACCCTGCCGCATCAGGCCGAGGACCGCGGTGACCGAACCTGCGAGGACCGTGACCGCGATGACGAACACGGAGGTCGCCGCGGAGACCGCGACGGGGATCTTGCAGCGCTTGACCAGGTTGGGCATCTCGAGTTCGCCAAGGCCCACGGAGACCAGGCCTTCCATCGCCGCGCCCACCGTGGTGATCAGGTACCCGCGGTGCTGGTCGCACACCCGATACCGGTACTCCTCTCCCTCGCGGGAACGGATGACCCGCTCGTTCGCGGCCTCGTGGTGCCGCGGAATCCTCTGGGCGGCTTCGGGAAGCGTCTTCAGGTCGCGGCGACGGACGTTCGCCGGTGCGGACCATACGAGGTACACCGCGAGGACTACCATCATGATCCCGTACGCCGCCCGAAGGATCGTCGGCCCGACCGATTGGGAGAGAAGGCTGAATACGATGATCGTGGGCACCGCGACGGCCACGAGCGCGGAGGCCGTCCGGTAGTCGATGAGCCGTCGCCGCTGGTATCCAATCACCCCCGAGAGGAAGCCGAAGAACTCGGTCAGGAGGGCCATCCCGATGGCCTGCGAGGGCGTCAGGAGGGGGACGCCGAGGACCGGGAAGGCCAGAATCAGGAAGGGCGTGAGCATGGCGGTGCCGCTGATCCCGGTGAGCATCGCGAGGCTCGCGATCAGGACGCAGGCGGGCAGCATGAACCAGTAGACGAGCCAGTCGACCACGGACCCGCACTCCTTCGGCGAGGGTTAAACCCGCTCCCCGGAGAGAGTTGCGCTCCAACAGTTGGAGGTTCCCTTCAACCCTGGCATGGAGTCCTTTTCCCCGACGCCCTCGATGGTGGGAGCATGTCTCTCTTCGGAAAGAAGTTCGAGTGCCAGGCGTGTGGAATGAAGTTCAACTCGGAGGCGGAGCTGCGCCAGCACGGCGCGGTGCACATGGCTCCGAAGCCCGCCGTACCGCAGGGCCCGTCGTGTCCCGCGTGTGGGGTCTCCTTCCGCAGCCAGGACGAGCTGAAAGCCCACGCCCAGCAGCACCACGGAATGTGATTCGACCGACAGCGGCCGGATCTTTCTTATTTTTCCCATGACATGCGGGGAAGGGAATCAGATGCCCGAAACGGTGAAGGATGTAACGACCGCGGAATGGCAAGCCGCGGTACTCGGGTCCACGAAGCCCGTCGCGGTGGACTTCTGGCACGAGCAGTGCATCTGGTGCAAACGGCTGGAGCCAGACTACGCAAGCGTGGCGGCGGAGAAGTCCTCGAAGATGACGTTCTACAAGCTCCACGTCTTCCGGGAGGCCGAGACCGCGCGCAGGTACGGCGTCCAGGGAACGCCCACCATCAAGTTCTTCTGTGGAGGTCGTGAGATCCACGAAATCGTGGGCTACCGCCCCAAGGCCGCACTCTCGCGGGAGATTGACATGGTGCTCGGCAACTATGCGGACTGCCTCAAGTCCAGCTCACCCGTGGGCGGAGGATGAATGGCCTCGGCCGCTAGGGAGGGGACGACGTGAAAGGACACCATGACCTAGTAATCGTTGGCGGCGGGGCGGCAGCTTTCAGCGCCGCGATCCGCGCGGACCGGAACGGTGCGAAGGCGTTGATGATAGACGGCGGTACGATGGGCGGCACCTGCGTGAATGTGGGCTGCGTTCCGAGCAAGCGCCTCCTGGCGGTGGGGGACCAATTCTTCCGCGTGGCAAATCATCCTCTGCCGGGCCTGCGGCTCGAGGATGGGTGGTCTGCGGAGTTTCGGGCCGTCATCCGGTCCAAGGACCGGCTGGTTGCGGCTCTCCGCAAGGCGAAGTATGAGGACGTCTTGGCGTCCCTGGAGAGCGTGACCTACGTCCGCGGATTCGGCGCTTTCGTCTCTCCTCATGAAGTCAGGGTCGGGAAGGAGCGGTACGAGGGAGACAAGTTCGTCATCGCGACCGGTTCCTCGCCTGTGGTCCCGCCCGTCCCTGGCATCGAGGACGCGGGCTACCTGACGAACGTCGAGGCCCTGTCTCTCAAGGACCGCCCGGACTCGATGATCGTTCTTGGCGGGCGAGCGCTCGGCCTCGAGTTCGCCCAGATGTACCAACACCTCGGGACGCAGGTCACGGTGCTCCAACGGAGCCCAAGGATTCTCCCCGAGGAAGAGCCTGAGATCTCCCAATATCTGAACCAGTACCTGAAGGAGGAGGGAGTCCAGATCCACACGGGCGCCGAGGTGCTTTCCGCGTCGCGACGGAAGGCGAGCAAGGTTCTAGTCGCCCGCGTCGGCGGTCGAAAGCGGACCTTCGAGGCGGACGCGCTTCTCCTGGCAACAGGCCGCTCGCCGAACACCGCGGGATTGAACCTGTCCGTGGCAGGTGTCGAGCTGAAGGACGACGCGGGCGTGAAAGTCGACGCAGGGATGCACTCGACCGCGCCCCATATCTTCGCGGCCGGCGACGTTATCGGGAAACCCATGCTCGAGACGGCAGCGGCCAAGGAGGGGTACATCGCCGCGGAGAACGCGCTGGCGAACCGTGGCTTGGAGATGGACTACCGAGCGGTGCCCCACGCGGTGTTCACGAACCCCGCGGTCGCCTCCGTGGGCCAGACGGACGCCGCGGCCAACGCCGACGGGAAGATCCGGTGCGCGTGCAACACGGTCCTCATGACCCAAGTGCCGAAGGCCATCATCGTGGAAGACACCCGGGGCCTCGTGAAGGTTGTCGCCGAAGCCGACTCCCACAAGATCCTCGGAGTGCATATCCTCGCCTCCCTTGCCCCGGACATGATCCACGAGGGGGTATTGGCGGTGAAGCACGGCCTCACCTTGGAGGACCTGATCGACACGGTCCACGTGTTCCCGACCCACAGCGAGGCGATCAAGCTCGCGGCCCTGTCCTTCTTCGAGGACGTCGACAAGCTCAGTTGCTGCGCATTGTGAGTGCCGTGAGTCATGGTGCAACGGGAGGCTTCGCGCGCGACCGGGCGTCAGGTTCATCGTGTCCGGCCGCGTGGGAGGTCCGTGCCCCATGTCATCGAGGTCTTCACCGCCGGCTGTCCCCTATGCCGGTCGACGCTGGGCATGGTCGAGATTGGGAAATGCGCCTCGTGCCTCCTCATCGAACGCGACCTAGCCAAGCCGGACGTCCGTGTCCACCGCCTTGCGAGGAAATACGGGATTCGAGCCGCCCCGACCATCGTCGTCGACGGGAAGATCAAGGTGGAGGGCAAGCCAGATTTCCTGTGGATGTGCGGGGACGATTTCTACGCGAGACTGGAGAGGGAGTTCCCGTTGCATCCGTCGCGAAAGGCGCTCGACCAGCCGGAGAGCGACCTTGAGTTGTAGAGATGTTCCGGCATCCCACACCGCAAGGGGGCCGGCGCCCGGTTCCTGCGCATGCCATCGCAGTGGGGCGAGGCACGGAGGTCCTTGATGGTCGGTGCTCAGGATGGATGGACCGGCTGGGATTTGAACCCAGGACTTCCTGCTTGCAAAGCAGGCGATCTTCCGCTGATCTACCGGCCCAGCGTCCGCGCAGAGCGTCGGGACGCTCATGAAGCTTCGCCTGGCCCCGCCCGGGCACTCTCCTCCGTTCGGGCGAGGGAATCCTTTTCCTCTCCCCCGCCATGCGGGCGCGATGCGCGAGAACACGGAGCGGATCCTCCGCTGGTTCGTCGGGCTGAGCCTCATCCTGGGGTCGTTCGCCCTCCTGGCGGGCGCGATCCTTCAGGCGAGCACCGCGTCCGACCTTGTCGCGGACCTGGAGGTGGCGGTCGGCGTCCTCGTCTTCGCCTTCCTAGTGATGTACGAGCGGTCCGAAGCCTGGCCGCCGCGCTGGCCCTGGTACGTCCCCGCCGCGCTCCCCGTGATCCTGCTCATGGTCGGCGTGGTCTGGGCCCAGGCCGCGAACACGGGCCATCTCTTCCTGAGCGGTTTCGCGCCCTTCGTGGCCTTCCTGACGGGCCTCGGGATCCTCGCCCGCCGGCCGTGGTCCTGGCCCGTGGCGTTCGCCTCCGTCACGGGGTTCGGTCCGACCATCTTGCTCTTCGCGCCCCTGAGCCCAGAGGCCGTCTACGGGGCCTTGGCCCTGTTCGTGCTGGACGCCATCTTCCTGCTCGCGCTCGTCCAGAAGTTCTTCGAGCCCTCACCGAGATAGTCGCGAGGCCCTTCCCCGCGGGCTGCCGCCGCCTACGAGCGGAGCACGATCTCGATGTTCACGCCGTCGGGGACCTGGATGCGCATGAGCTGCCGCAGGGCGCGCTCGTCCGCGTCGA
>DUJI01000261.1 GCA_013329855.1 Thermoplasmata archaeon
AGAACGACATCCTGAAGGAGTACATCGCGCGGTCCACCTACATCTACCCGCCCATCCCCTCGATGCGGCTCGCGCTCGACGTAATCGAGTACTGCTCTCGGGAGGTGCCCAAGTGGAACGCGATCAGCGTGAGCGGGTACCACATCCGGGAGGCCGGGGCCACGGCCGTCCAGGAGATCGCGTTCACGTTGGCGGACGCCATCGCGTACCTGGAGGCCGCCGTGGACCGCGGCCTCCGCGTGGACGACATCGCCCCCCAGATCTCCTTCTTCTTCGACGTGCACGTGGACTTCCTCGAGGAGGTCGCCAAGTTCCGCGCCGCGCGGCGGCTCTGGTCCCGGATCGTCGAGGAACGCTTCCACGCGGAGCGGCCCGAGTCGCGCGCCCTGCGGTTCCACGCGCAGACCGCGGGCGTCTCCCTCACCGCCCAGCAGCCGGAGAACAACGCCGTGCGGGTGACGCTCCAGGCGCTCGCCGCGGTGCTCGGAGGGGCCCAGTCGCTCCACACGAATAGCCTGGACGAGGCCCTGTCCCTGCCGACCGAGAAGGCCGTGCGGCTCGCGATCCGGACCCAGCAGATCCTGGCCCACGAGAGCGGTGTGGCCAACACGGTGGACCCTGTGGGCGGCGCCTACTTCATCGAAGAGCTCACGGACCGCCTCGAGGCGGAGTCGCGCAGGCTCCTGGCCGAGGTGGACCGCCGGGGCGGCATGCTCAAGACCATCGAGACGGGCTGGGTGCAGCGCGAGATCGCGGACAGCGCGTACCGGTTCCAGATCGCCCTCGAGCGGGGAGAGCGGACCATCGTGGGCGTCAATGCGTTCGTCGAAGGGGAGAGCCGGGTGCCCGCGTACCGGCTGGACTCGGGTCTCGGGTCGCGGCGACGGAGTCAGGTGCGCGACTTCCGAGCGCATCGTGACGAGGGGAAGGCCACGAAAGCGTTGCGGCCCCTGACGGAAATCGCGGAGAACGGCCGGAACCTGGTCCCGCCCGTCCTCGACGCCCTGAAGGCGGGGGCCACCCTGGGTGAGATCAGCGACACGCTCCGGGATGTCTTCGGCGTCTACAAGGCGCGGGAGGGCGTATGATCGGCCCCGCCCACCACGTCGGCATCGCCGTGCAGCGCCTCGATTCGGCGATCGAACGGTACCGGGCGCTAGGGCTCGTCCTCGACTACGCGGAGGAAGTCCCGGCTGCAGGCGTTCGTGTCGCCTTCCTCCGGGCGGGTGGCATCCACATCGAGCTGGTGGAACCTGTGGACCCCTCGGGGGCCGTGGCCCGGTTCCTGGCCAAGCGCGGGGAGGGGCTGCACCACGTGGCCTTCGCGACCCACGACATCGCCGGGGAGCTCGCCCGCCTGGAGAAAGAGGGCTTCGAGCTCGTCGACCGGGTCCCGCGGCCCGGCGCGCGGGGCAGCACCGTGGCCTTCCTCCAGCCCCGTTCCGCGCACGGCGTGCTCATCGAGCTCGTGCAAGAGCCCACCTAGGAATCCGCTCTCAGAGGTCTTAGGCTAGGCGAAGCCGGATACCTTTAAAGTGGACGGTCGGCGTCCCGCGCCGCATGAGCCCGGAAGGCGCGGCCATGTCGCTGGCCTCGGCCGCCATCAGTGCGGTCTTCGCGTTCCTCGTGCTCCACCAGTGGCTCGCGCGCCGCAAGGCGTACCAGCTCGCGTGGACCGTGGGCCTGTTCATGTTCACCCTGGCGGCCTTCATGCAGTTCATCGCTGAGGCATACGGATGGACCGAACCCGTCTACCGGGTATACTACTTCCTCGCGGCGCCCCTCGTGGCGGTCCTGGGCGTGGGTTCGGCGTTCCTCGCGAACCGGCGACTGGGGATGGCGCTCTCCCTCTACACGATCGTGCTCGCGGTGGGCTTCGCCTGGGTGGTGTTCACCGCGACGGTCAGTCCAGCGGCCCTCCTGGAACCCATCCCCGCAGGAAACGGGTTCTCGTCATCCGTGCGCATCTGGTCTCCTCTCTTCACGGTGCCCGGAAGTCTCGCCCTCATCGGCATCGCCCTGATTTCGTATTGGCGGACTCGGTTCACCTTCAACCTCTGGATCGCCGCGGGCGCCATTGTGGCCGCGGGCAGCGGAGCCCTGGCCAGCTTGGACGTGCCCTGGTTGCTCTACCTGGGCGAGCTCGTCGGGATTGCCCTGTTGTTCGGGGGCTTCCTCGCGAGCCGGGAACCGGCGAAGGCACTCCGACCTGCCGCGGCCCAGGCTCCGTCCTCCTGAGCCGCCAACGTTGAAATAGCCTCTTTGCCGTGCGGCGCGCGTGAAGACCGGGGAGTTCCAGAACGCCCAGCGCAAGATCGCAGGTCGCACGATCTGGCACTACGACGCGGTGGAGTCCACGAACGACACGATGAAGGAGCTCCTCGAGACCGAGGTGTCGGAGGGTCTGGTGGTCTGGGCGGACCGGCAGGCCGCAGGCAAGGGGCGTCACGGACGCTCCTGGGCCTCGCCCCCGGGCGGGCTCTATCTCTCGGTCCTCCTGCGACCTAAGGAGGCCCACGCGCAGATCCTCGGCCTCCTCGCGGGCATGCCCCTCGTCAAGACGCTCCGCCACTTCGGGGTCTTCGCCGTGCTCAAGTGGCCCAACGACGCGATCTTCCAGGGCCGCAAGCTCGCGGGCATTCTCTCCGAGGGGGTCTACCGGAAGGACACGTACCACGTGGTCCTCGGCGTCGGCATCAACACGAACCTGGATCTCGAGCGCCTCCCCCCGGACGTCCAGAAGCGCGCGACGAGCCTGAAGCGCGAGGTCAACCTCTTCGTCGCGAACGAGGAGTGCCTCGAGTACTTCCTCGAGCAGCTGGACGACGTGTACTCCCGGTACCGGCACACGCCGACCCCGCTCATGATGAAGGAGTACCGGGGTGCCTGCGGCACGATCGGGAAGCAGGTGTCCGTCCAGACGCCGGAAGGGAAGATCGTCGGCAAGGCGTTCGACGTCACCGCCGCCGGCGCGCTCGTGGTCCTCGACGAGCACGAGAAGCGGCACGAGATTGTGGACGGGACCGTCGAGTATCTCGCCTGATCGAGACGACATTCGGGAGGCCCAAACCCTTTTGCCGTATCCGCGCCATGCGCCCCGCACGAGCGCCCCTTCCAAGCGGCGGGACTGGGCCAAGTTCGGCACCGCCCTCGTGCTGTCCGTCGTCGTCTTCGCCGTTTTCTCGGTACCCGTAGGGCCGCTGCCGGGCCTCGGCTCCCTCCTCGATCCGACCACGGGCCTGTGGTCCGTCTCCTTCGCGGACCGGGGGCTCCAGACCCAGACGCTCCGTCTCCCGGGGCTCACCGCCGCGGTGACCGTCGTCCGGGATGTCATGGGCGTCCCGCACATCTACGCCTCGAACGCCTCGGACGGATGGTTTGCCCTCGGGTTCGTCCACGCCCAGGACCGCCT
>DUJI01000172.1 GCA_013329855.1 Thermoplasmata archaeon
GCCTCTACGTTGCGGAGGGATCCGGAAGAAGCCTCTGCAACACCGACGGTCGAATCATTGGGTGGATCAAGCACTACATCGAGAGACGCTTCGCCTACTCGCCACGAGTGCGTCGGCACAGCTCCCGTTCCAACGTTCGCGTGGTCTCGTTCAGGAATCCCACCCTCGAATTCCTCGGTGAATTGGCTCGGGCAAGGTCGGGGACGAAGCGCGTCCCTCCCGCCATTCTTGTCGCGCCGGATGATGTCGTGAGACATTTCCTCGCAGGCTATTGGGATGGAGATGGATCCGTCGATGTAACCATCCATGCGACGACGAAGAGCGAGGGCCTGGCCACCGATCTCGCATATCTCTTCGGTCGCCTCGGTGTCCGGGTCACCCGGTCGACCCGTAGCCACGAAGGCACCACCTATTACGTCGTCCACGTCGTGGGCTTTGACCGCGATGGTTTGGAGCTTCCTGCGCTGACCAAGAAGTTCTCGCCGCCGCGGACGAACAACTCGTCCCATGGGTATCCGACTCGGATTCCGCAGTACCTGGCCACCGTCTACCGGAACACGCTCGGCGGCAACACGGGACGGCGTTCCAAGCCTGTGGGACGGGCGCGCAACGATGTGGACGCTTTCTACCACGTTCTGACGCGATCGAGCTACGGCCGGAAGACGATCAACGAGGTCACGTTCCGCCGGATTGTGGCCGAGTTCCTCGACGGCTATCGCCGACTCGAGAAGGCCTCGGAGATCGCCGACCGCCTCGATTCCCTCTCCCCTGCGGAGTTCAAGGAGTTCGTGACGCTCCTCCCCTTCGCGTTCAACGAGGTGACCGCGGACCTCGGGCTGTCCAAGCCCGCGGCGAACAACTACTTGTTCCGGGGCCTACCCAAGGACCCCGTCCGCGTGGAAGCCCTGCGGCGGGCCCTTCGTGAACGCATCCAGGCGCGCATCAAGGCGATGGAACTGGCCCTGCCCCAGATTCGGAACATCCACGCCCTGGCTTGGGACGAAATCGTCTCCATCAAAGAGGAGCCCTACAACGACTACGTCTATGACTTCGTGGTCCCCGACGGCCACGCCTTCGTCGGCGGCACCGTGCCGACGTTCATGCACAACAGCCAGCTGGCCCACCAGTTCGCGGTGAACGTGACCCGCGGCGAGGACGAGGGCGGTCTGGACGGCGACACGGTCTGGATCGACACGGAGTCCACGTTCCGGCCTGAGCGGGTGCGGCAGATGGCCGAGGCCCTCGAGCTCGATTCGGAGGCGATCCTGAAGCGCATCCACGTCGCGCGGGCGTTCAACAGCCACCACCAGATGCTCCTCATGGAGAAGGCCCACGAGATGACGAAGGACTTCCCGGTCCGCCTCGTGGTCATCGACTCCCTCACAGCCCACTTCCGCGCGGAGTACATCGGCCGAGGCGTCCTCGCGGAGCGCCAGCAGCTCCTGAACAAGCACATCCACGAACTCATGCGCTTCGGGGACGTCCAGAACGCCGCGATCTACGTCACGAACCAGGTGGCGGCGAAGCCGGACGCGTTCTTCGGCGACCCCACGCGCCCCATCGGGGGCCACATCGTCGGGCACAGCGCGACCTTCCGTGTCTACCTCCGCAAGTCGAAGGGGGGCAAGCGCATCGCGCGCCTGATCGACTCGCCGAACCTGCCCGAGGCCGAGGCCGTGTTCATGGTCTCCGAGGACGGCATCCGCGACTGAGGGCTCGCGTGTCACGACGTGTCGGGACAGGTTGAAGTAGCGTCCTGCCCGTTAGCGGAGCGTGGACACGGGGCTCCTCCTCATTCCCGGTCCGGTCCCTCTCCATCCGCGCGTCCAGGAGGAACTCGGGAAGCCTGCGCTGCCGCACTACGGCGACGCCTGGATCAAGGCCTTCGCCGAGACCCAGGACCTCCTGCGGTTCCTCTGGGAGGCGCCGAAGGGCAAGGTCTTCTCCCTGTTCGGGCCGGGCCACGCGGGCCTCGAGTCCCTCGCGTTCACGTTCCTGCGGCCCCGGGACCGGGTGGTCGTCCTGGACAACGGCTTCTTCGGACAGCGCACGGCCGAGGTCCTCGCGACCCACCGCATTCGCGTGGACGTCGTCGCCTCGGAGTGGGGCACGGGGTTCGACGTCGCGAAGCTGAGGAAGGCGCTCGCCAAGCCCGCGAAGGCCGTGGCCTTCATCCACAACGAGACGTCGACGGGACTCACGAATCCCCTGGACGAGATCGTCGAGCTGGCTCACGCGAAGGACGCGTTCGTCCTCGTCGACGCGGTGTCGTCCCTCGGCGGGATCCCCTTCCCGGGCGGCCGGCTCCAGGTCGACGCGGCGTTCAGCGCGAGTCAGAAGTGCCTCGCCGCCCCCGCGGGGATCTCCCCCATCCTGGTCGCGCCCTCCCTCTGGGAGGCTGCGGATCCGAAGACGGTCGACGGCTGGTACCTGAACCTGTTCACCTGGGACAAGTACCAGCGCGAGTGGGGGGAGTGGCACCCCACGCCCACCACGATCTCCTCCAACCTGTTCTACGCGGTCCACCGCGCCCTCGTCCTGGTGAAGGAGGAGGGGCTCCAGGCGCGCTTCGACCGCCATGCCCGAGCGGCGGCCCGCCTGCGGGAGGGTCTCGGGCAACTCGGCTTCGAGGCGATCGCCGCCCCGGACCTGGTCTCCAACACGGTGACCTGCATGCGGCCGCCCACGGGAATCGACCCGTCCATCCTGGCGAGAGGCCTCCAGGAGCGGCATAACATCTTCATCTCCGGCGGGCTCGGACCGCTCCGCGGCAAGACGATTCGGATCGGGACCATGGGCACCCAGGCGGAGCCCGAGGTCGTCGACCGCTTCCTTGCCGCGGTGAAGACCCTCGTCTGACCGTCACGCGTCGGGCAGGTTCGTCTCCAGCCACGCGAGCGTGCGCTCGTAGAGCCGGACTTGGTTCGAGGTCTTCCGCGGCCAGTGCCCCTCGTCGGGGAACTCCAGGTAGTCCACGGTCTTCCCCGCGGCCCTCATGTCCTCGACCATCTTCCGCGCCTCCGTGACGGGGCAGCGGGGGTCGTGCGCGCCGCCCGTGAACAGGACGGGAACCCGGATGCGGTCCAGGTAGAAGATGGGGGAGTACTTCCGGAACCGGTCCGCGTCCGTCTCCGCGGTCCCCATCTTGGCGTGGTCGTACTTCTGGAGGTTGCCGCGCTCGTTCTTCGTGGCGGTGAACCAGTTGAAGTAGCCCACGATGCTCACGCCGACGGTCCACAGGTCCGGGGCCTGTTCGAGGCAGTGCGCCACGCTACACCCGCCGTAGCTGATCCCCACGATGCCCAACCGCCCGGGAAGGCAGTGCCTCTTCGCCAAGAGCCAGCGGCCGCCCTCGATGACGTCTTTCATGTCCCCGCCGCCGAGGTCGTGGTCGCTGATCCGCCTCCAGGCGCGCCCGTAGCCCGTCCCGCCGCGGTAGTTCGGCGCGAGGACCGTGTACCCCTGGCTCACGAGGAACTGGTATCCCGCGTCCCATTCGTTGAGGACCTGGGCCTCCGGGCCGCCGTGGGGGTCCACGATGGCGGCATGGCGCGACCGGGCGGGAGGAGGGACAAAGAGCCAGGCCGGGATTTTCCGACCGTCGAACGAGGGATAGCGCACGAGCTTGCCCGTGGCCATCTCGTTCCGCGGAAGCGGGGCCGCGGTCCCCGCGACGATCCGCGTGGTGCGGGCGCCGCGCTGGGCGAGGAGCTCGTACGGCTTGAGGAAGGTGGAGTGCTCGTAGAACAGGCCCCCTGAGTCGGGATGCCAGACCGGCCGAGCGGCCGTCCCCTCGGCGGGCGAGTGCGTCCTCACGCCTCGCCCATTCACCCCAATGCTACGCAGCTGGACGTTGCCGTCGTGGTTCTCTAGGTACGCGATGCGCGAGCCGTCCGGGGACCACAGGGGCTGCGTCTTGTCCCAGCGGTTCCGGACGGCCCACCGCACGCCCCGAGTCGCCAGGTCGATCACGCCGATGTCTAGCTGGTCGTGGACGTTGGACACGAACGCCAGCTGGCCCCCGTCCGGGGACCACGGGGCAGGCCGGCCGACGTCTGCGGAGAGGTAGTTCTCCGAACTCGGGAACTCCGTCAAGCGTTCCACGCGGCCGTCGAGGTCCACGAGCCCGATCCAGTCCCCGATCCCGAAGCCGGCGCCAAACGCCAGGGATCGCCCGTCGGGCCTCCACGCGACGTCGTTGACGATGTCGTCCANNTGGAGGAGCACGCGCTCCCGCCGCGCGGCCAGGTCCCGCACGTAGACCGTCCACTGCTCGCCCTTGTTCGCGGAGTACGCGATCCGCCGTCCGTCCGGGGAGACGTCGAAGTTGCCGAGTTGCCAGACTCTGTGCAGGAACCGCCGCGGCGAGAATGTGACCTTGCGTGCCATGAGCCCACCCAACGCCGCGGGTAGCGGGTGCGGGGATAAAAGCCATCTTGGGGGCCCGCGTTGGACCCGCCATGGCCCTGAACGTGGCGACCCTGCCCATCACCGTGGGCGTGGGCGCGTTCCTGGTGCACGACGGCCGCCTCCTCGTCGTGAAGCGCACGTACGGCACGATCAAGGGCCTGTGGTCCATCCCCTCGGGGTACGTGGAACCCCACGAGTCCGTCCTGATGACCCTGGAGCGCGAGGTCCAGGAGGAGACGGGGGTCGTGGGCCGCGCCGGCCCCCTGCTCGGCATGCGCAACCGGGTGACCCAGGACGTCAACGACACGTTCCTCATCTTTCGCATGGAGTACGTGTCCGGCGAGCCGCGCCCCGATGCCCTGGAGGTGAGCGCGGCCGCGTTCCTTCCGGCGGACGAGCTCATGACCTCGCCGGAATCCGCGCCCTTCACGCGGGCCGCCATCGAGCGGTTCCTCCGCGCGGAGGGGATGCACCTGGACTCGTACATCCCCCCCGCCCCGCTGAAGCCGGGGGAATACTACCTCCTGTTCCGCTGACGTCGGAAAGGGCTTTAGCCCCGCCTCCTTTGTCGACGCCGTGGCCGACACGATTCTCGCGGTCTGCATTGGCACGAAGTATGTGCTGGACGCCTCCGCGATCGACCGGATCCGGGAGTGCCTCGCGAAGGGGGGTCTCGTGGTCCATCCCACGGACACGGTCTACGGTCTCGCGGCGGATCCGTTCCAGCCCACGGCCGTGGAGCGCGTGTACGCGGTCAAGCAGCGACCGCGGGAGAGCGCCCTCTCCATGGCCGTGCCCGAGGTGGAGGACGTCTTCCGATTCGGAGTGCGGACGCCCCTGGCGGAGAACTTCTGCCGCAAGAACCTCCCCGGCCCCTACACCGTGGTCCTGCGAGCGACGCCCGCGGCGCCGCCCGCCCTGGTGAACCGGCAGGGCCTGGTGGGCCTCCGCGTCCCCGACCATCCGATCCCCCGGCTCCTGGCCAAGATCTTCGGCCCCATCACGACCACGAGCGCGAACCGCCACGGTCAACCGTCGCCCACGTCGTGCGACGAGGCGAAGGCCCAACTCGGGGACGGCGTCGACCTGTACATCGACGGGGGGCCGACGCTCCTCGGCGCGGAGTCCAGCGTGATCGACTTGTCCGGTCCCAAGGCAAAGGTCCTTAGACCGGGCACGGTTCGGCCCAGGGTCTGAACATGGATCCCGACGTCCGCGCCTGGCTGCACGAGGCGGGCCGCGTCTCCAGAGAGGCCAAGGAGCGGGCCATGGAGATGGTGGCCGAGGGCGTCCTCCTCCTGGATGTGGCGGAGGAGATCGAGGGGATCATGCGGAAGCGAGGCCTCCGGCCCGCCTTCCCGACCTGCATCTCCATCGACCACGTCGCGGCCCACTACTCGCCGACCCACGACGACGCCCTGCGGTTCCGGCGGGGGAACGTGGTCAAGCTCGACCTGGGCGCGCAGCGGGACGGCTGGATCGCGGACACCGCGGCCACGGTCGAGGTGGGCACGCGCAACTGGTCCCGGCTCATCTCCGCCTCCGAGCTCGCCCTGCAGACGGCCATCGAGGCCGTCCAGCCGGGCGTGGAGACGCGCCTCCTGGGCGAAGGCATCCGTCGCGCCATCGAGGCGAACGGCTACAAGCCCATCCGCAATCTGACGGGCCACACAATCGAGCGTTACGTGCTCCACGCGGGCAAGAGCGTCCCGAACATCGCCCACGGACACGACACGCTCGAGGAGGGAGACGTCGTGGCCATCGAGCCCTTCTCCTCCTCCGGAGCGGGCGAGGTGGACGGGTCGCGCACGGGGAACATCTACCGCGTCCTCCGCGCGAAGCCCCCGAAGGACGCCCAGCTCGCCGAGTTCCTGAATCAGCTCGCCGCGGAGTTCAAGACCCTCCCGTTCGCGGAGCGATGGGCCTACGCCCTCAACCCCAAGGCGCCCGCCCTGCTGAACCAGTTGCTCCGCACGCGCGCGGTCATGACGTACCCCGCGCTCCTCGATGTGGGCGCAGGGATTGTCGCGCAGACGGAGCACACCATGATCGTCACGGCCCGCGGCGCCGAGGTCACGACCGGGTAGGACGACCCACGCCGGCCAGGCTGCCCGTCGCCCGGCCCGTGATACAGAGCGCAACAACGTTTAATACCGAACGTCCCCATCGGCTTCACCCCTCGGAGCGTCTACCGCGTGACCGACCTCAAGCGCGTCGTCCTTGACGTGCTCAAGCCCCACAGACCCTCCTTGGTCGAGCTCTCCCAGCGCCTCAGCGCGCTCAAGGGCGTGGAAGGCGTCAACTGCAGCCTGGATGAGGTGGACCAGGAGACGGAGACGGTCAAGGTGACCATCGAGGGCAATTCGATCAGCTACGAGGCCGTCGAGACGACCCTGCGGGAGTTCGGCGCCGTGATCCATTCCGTGGACGAGGTGGCCGCGGGCAAGCGCCTCATCGAGGACGTGCGCACGCTCCAGGATCACCGCGACTGACCGCGTCCGACGAGTTGTTTCACGCGCCTCCCCCGCGCGTTCATGACCTTGCGGACCCTGCGCGGCGGGCATGGTGGACCTCCTCACCTTGGTCTTGGCCCTCGTCGCGGTCGCCTTCGGGCTCGGCGTGGGCTTCTACGTGGGCCGGGCCGTGACCCAGCGCACCCTGGAGCTGGGATTCCGGCAGCGGGAGCGCGAGGCCCGACGGGACTCCGTGGACCGGAGCCGGTCGACCCTGAGCGGCCAGGTCCTGGAGAAACTGGCCCCCCACTTCCCCGAGTTCCCCTACGATCCGACGGACCTGCGGTTCCTCGGGACGCCCGTGGATTACATCGTCTTCGACGGCCTGGCCGAGGGAGACGTGCAGGAGATCGTCTTCCTCGAGGTGAAGAGCGGTCGGTCCGCCCTCACGACCAGGGAGCGGCGCGTGCGCGACGCCGTGGAGGCGGGCGCGGTCCGCTGGGACGTGTACCGCGTGCCCGATGAGGGCTAGCCCGAGCGGGACTGCTTGATTCGCTGGGCGACCTTCTGCAGGATGGAGGTCTTGAAGTAGTCCGCCCGGACGAGGACCCGGCCGTCGTGGCGCCAGTGGGAGGTCGGGAAGGCCTTCTCCGCATCCACCTCGGGCTGGAGGCCGAGCGCCTTGGCCGCGGACGCGATCTCCTCGACCGTGGGGGACTCCACCGCCCACTTCTTGGCCACGCGCCGGCCCGCGGCCCGGGACCGACCGAGGTCGAAGTACGCCGGATAGAGGACGATGGGCCGGTTGCCCTTGGGCATGCACGGAGCCAAGGGGCGCACGGCCATAAGGCTTTCCCGCGCCCGCGCGGACGCCGCAAGGTTAATCGCCGGGCCGCCCTACACCCCCGCATCGCGGGTGGCGAAGCCTCATGGACGGGGAGCGAGACCTCGTGGACTACGCCGTCGAATATGCGCGTCAGCGCGGCGCGACGTACGCCGAGGCGCGGTTCGAGCGGCAGGAACCGGAGCAGTTCATCCTGAAGAACGGCACCCTGGACGCCCTCTACGTCGGCGCGGACCGGGGGATCGGCGTCCGCGTCTTGGCCAAGGGCAGCCTGGGTTTCGCCGCGACGAACAGCCTCTCGAAGACCGACGTGAAGGCCGTCGTCGACGACGCGGTCAAGATCGCGAAGGCCTCGAGGCGCACGACGCCGATTACCTTCGCCCAGGAGGAGGCGGTCACCACGAACTGGTCCGTCCCCGAGCGCACCAAGCTCGCGGACGTGACCGTCGAAGAGAAGATCCAGGAGATCCAGGCGGTGGACCGGGCCATCACGGAGCTGGGCTTCAAGGTCCCCGTGCGGTTCTTCCAGCTGGCCGACAACCGGATCACGAAGTACTTCGCCAATTCGGAGGGGTCCCAGATCGGGTCCTACAGCCCGCGCCTCCGGGTTACGTACTTCCTCACCGTCGCGAGCGGGGCGGACTCCGAACAGACCCACCGGGACTACGGGTGGTCCGGCGGATGGGAGGGCATCCGGGAGTGGGGCCTCACGAAGCGCGTCGTGGAGGAGGCCCAGTCTATGCAGCGTTCCCTGCTGGAGGGGAAGAAGTCCCCGGAGGGCAAGATGGACCTCGTCGTCTCCCCCATGGTCTCCGGGATCGCGGCCCACGAGTCGTGTGGCCACCCCACGGAGGCGGACCGCGTCCTGGGGCGGGAGGCCAGTCAGGCCGGGAAGTCGTTCATCGGCCCGGACGACCTGGGCATGCAGGTGGGCTCCGAGATGGTCAACGTCTGTGACGACCCGACCCTGGAACACGCCATCGCCTACTACGTCACGGACGACGAGGGGGTGCGCGCCCGCCGGCGGTACCTGTACAAGGAAGGCCGCGTGCACGAGTTCCTCCAGAACCGCGAGACGGCATCCGCCTTCTCAACGCGGAGCAACGGCGCCTCGCGCGCGGTTAACTACAACGTGGAGGCCATCGTCCGCATGGCGAACACGTTCGTGGAGCCAAAGGACCACAGCCTCGAGGAGCTCCTGGAAGGGGTCAAGTTCGGCGTCTACATGAAATCGTTCATGGAATGGAACATCGACGACAAGCGGTACAACGCGAAGTACGCAGGCCGGGAGGCCTACCTGGTCGAGAACGGGGAGATCAAGCACCCCGTGCGGCGGACGATCATCGAGCTGACCACGCCGACGTTCTGGTCAGCCGTCGATGCGGTCGGCAAGGACCTCGACTTCGAGGGCGGGTTCTGCGGCAAGTCGGACCCGGGGCAGGCGCTCGACGCCAGCCTGGGCGGCCCCTCCATGCGTCTGCGCAACGTGTACCTGAGGTGATGGAATGGAAGACCTGGCGGCCCGCATCGTCAAGAAGGCCCGGCAGCTCGGATGCCAGGACGCGGTCGCGGACCTCGTCGTGAACCGCGCCTACCAGATCCGTTTCGGCCGGAACGAGCCCGTAATCAGCAACCGGTGGCGCGAGTCGTACGCGTCCGTCTTCCTCGTTCACGACAAGCGCGTCGTGGCCACGGAACTCAAGGATCTCACGGACATCGACGCCTCCCTGGAGCGGCTCGTGAAGGTCGCGAAAGCTTCCCAGCGCAATCCGGAGTACGCGGGGCTTGCGAGGGGCCCTTTCAGGTACAGCCGCATCCGCCCGGACCCGAAGGTCCTGGCTTTGGAGGACGGCTCGGACTACGTGGAGGCCGCGATCAACGGGGCCACGGCGCAAGGCGCCGAGGAATGCGCGGGGTCGTTCTGGCGCTACGAGGACGAGCACTTCCTCGCCACGTCCAATGGCGCGGAAGGTCACGACCACCGCGCGGGCCTCTACCTGTCCATCCGGGCGCTGGTTTCCCTGGAGTCGAGCGGTCATGGCATCGCCTGCGCTTCCCGCCGTTCCCAGTTCGACCCGGAGAAGGCGGGGCGCAAGGCGGGTCGGATCGCCACCCTCGCGAAGAACCCGAAAGGCGGCAAGGAGGGCAGGTACACGGTCGTCTTCGACCCGCTCATCTTCGGCGCCCTCACGGACCAGGTCGCGGGGCGGGCCAGCGCCTACTCCGTGCTGGCGGGATTCTCGCCCTTCGGCAAGAAGATCGGGAAGCGCGTGGCCTCCCCTGCGGTGACCATGTGGGACGACGGCTCGGAGGAGTCCCTGGCTCGCAAGAAGTTCGACATGGAGGGTGTGCCGACCCGTCGGACCGCCGTCATCCGGAAAGGGATCCTGAAGACGTACCTCCACAACACGTCCACGGCCAAGCGTTTCAAGGCGAGGACCACGGGGAACGCCGGACTCATTTCCCCCGACCCCCACGCCGTCTTCGTGAAGCCCGGGGACTGGTCCAAGGACGAGATTTTCTCCGAGGTCAAGGACGGCCTCTGGCTGACGAACACCTGGTACACGCGGTACCAGTCCTACGTCCGGGGGGACCTGAGCACGATCCCCCGGGACGGGATCTTCCACATCCGGAAGGGTGAGGTCGTGGAGACCTGGAAGGACATCCGCCTCACGGACAACCTCGTCCGACTGATGAAGAACGTGGTCGCCCTGAGCGACGCGACGGAACAGATGATGTGGTGGGGCGAGGTCAGCATCCCGAACTTCGTGCCCTATGCCCTGATCAAGGACGTCAACATCACGAGGTCCGCGGAGTGACTGGCGCGGCGGGAACCTGACGAACCCGGAACATCCATCGGGTCGAATGCCAGTTCCGGATCGTGCGCCTCCGGCCCCTTCTGCTCTTCATCGCGATCGATGCGGCGACCGCAGCCACGTTCGGGTTCGCCTGGGGTCTCCACTGGCAGACCTGTGCCCCTCCGTCGCCCGCCTGTCGGACCAGCCTCTGTCCTGCGATCTGCGTGAATGCCTGGAGCCAACTCCCGTCCAACCTGGTGTTCGGGGCCCTCCTGGGCCTCATCCCTGTCACGGTCGCAGCCCTCGGCCTGCTGCATCTGGAGCATGCGCGTCGCCGGAGGAACCCGCAGGCCGACGCCTTGTGGGTCGCCGCGGTGGTCATCGCCACGGCCGCGGGATCCATCCTCTTCTACCTCTGAAAGAAACACTCGCCTTCGCTCGTTCGAGACAACAGAACGGGATTGAGGGGACGCCAGGACTAGCTCGACGGTGCCTTCTCCGCGGTCACGAGGACCGCGTTGATGACGCCGTCTTGTCCCGGCCGCGATGTAATCTTCGCAAGGCCGATCTCCGTCTGGACGACCGCGCCTCGGGTCATGATGTTCCGCGTCACGTAGTGCGGGTTCGAGGTGTTCTCCTTCACCGTGACGATCTTGACCTTCTTCGTCGTCGAGGTGCGCGGATCGAGGACGTTCGCGTACTCCGCCTTGAGTACGCGGACCTTGGGGTTCCCGCCCTTCGTGCGGTAGAGCTTGATCCGTGGGGTGCCGATGAAGGCGAACTGCTGCTCGCGGGAGATCTCGCGGCGGCGCTTCTTCCGCAGGGGGCGGTAGCGCCCGCCCGTGGGCTTCCTCTTGGAACGTCCTTGCCACAGGGCCATGGTGAACACCGAAGGGAGGCGTCCCAACCCTCCCGCGCTATAAGACGCTTGCGGCCTCGCGAGGGGCCTCAGAAGAACCGCGGGATGGGGGGGATGAACGCGCCGTACACGAGGAAGTTCGTGATGAAGAACCCGGCTAGGGCGCCTCCGTTCAGGAGGGGCAGGCCCGCCTGGGGGTTCCCCTTCAGCACATACCGCATGAGGATGGAGAAGCCGACCAGGCTCCCGACGATCGTGCCAACGGCCACGGTCAGACTCGGCGTGAGCCCAGGCAGGTGCAGCCCGTAGCTGTCCGTGAGGGACGCCCAGGCGCTGATGCTCATGACGCCGGGGATGATCAGGTCTCCGAGGCCGATGAACATGGCCTCGCGCTCCTCGCCCTTTGCGACGGATTCCTTGAGGCGCGGTTGCTCGGAGAACTTGTAGCCGGCGGACTTCGGGATGACGAGCAGCACGGGCAGGCGCTGACTCGTCAGCTCGTCCGCCAGGGTGACCATGTGCTTGGACCGGTACACGGCCCAGGCGTCGTAGCAGGCCAGGGCGACCAGGAGGAGGGCCGCGGGGAACCAGCCGAAGGAGATCCCGAGGATCGCCGTGACGCCCGCCGCGGTGACCAAGCCGACCGCGTCGACCACGTACCAGTCCGGATACTTGACCAGCACCCAGGTCACCAGCGCGCCGAGGGCGAAGGCGAGGACGGTCGCCAGGTTGCCGAGGTTGTTCGCCAGGTTGTCGTCGATGTTGGCTACGAAGTAGCTGGTCAGGTAGTAGATGCCGTAGTACAGGGGGAGCAGCAGGACGAACGCGATCGTGATGAAGACGGACCCGAGGACGAGGTACCGAGCCAGGTTCTGGCGGCGGTACTTCACCAGGAGCAGGATGACCGCGGTGAAGACGAGGATCATGACGATGTAGATGATCGTGTTGGAGATGTCGTTCGGGTTCTGGAAGGCCGTCATGCCTGCGCCGGCGAACAGGGGCGCAATGGCGAGTGCCGCGATCTGGGACCCCGCGAGAAGGATGCCCATGACCGCGATGGACCGCAGCTCCCGTTCCATGCGCCGCCTACTCCCGCTGCACCCGCCCGAACGCGACGCTGCCCGCGATCTTCTCGATGAACACCTTGACGATGGCGCCCTTCGCGGTGCCCGGCACGTAGATGATGTACTTGTCCAGCTTGGCGATCCCGTCGCCCTTCTTCCCGATGTCCTGGATCATCATCTCGTAGACCTTGCCCTCCACGAGCGGGGCTTCCTCGACCTTGGCCGCCTTCTTGACCGACTTGACGGGCCGGCGCGCGCCGCACGCGTCGCACTCGAGCATGGCCACGCGGTCCTCCTTGACCAGCCGCGTGTCCGGGCGCCCGCATTCCTGGCAGAGGACGTACGCGTCGACGTAGGACTTGATGCGCTCCTCGACGGCCATGGGCGTGACCTTGCTCTTGAACACGGCACGGCGCCCTTCCATGGTCCCTGCGGTGCCCAGCTCCCGGAGGAGGTACGTCAGGACCATGTCCGGGTCGCGCCGGATGGCCTGGACGATGTCCTCGAAGTTCCGCAGGATGGTCGTCTTGCCCTCGTACACGATGTCGGGCGAGGGGATCGAGAACCGCTCCCCGCTGCTCAGGGCGTCGGGCAGCGCCTTTTTCGCCCGTGCGAGGAGCTGGTCGTAGGAGAGGGACGACATGGAAGACGACCAAGGAGGGGCCCGTCCTTAAAGCTTTGTCCCCGGGTCGCGCCCGCGCGCCGCAGGATGGCGCGGTTCACTTCTTCCCGGCCGCAGCCTTCACGAGTCCGAGGTGGATCGGGGATGGATGGAACGGCCGCGAGCGGAGCTCGGGATGGAACTGGGACGCGACGAAGTACGGATGGCCCTGGAGTTCGAGGACCTCCATCCTCCGGCCGCCGTCCGAGCGGCCGACGTACCTCAGGCCCGCGGCCTCGAGCTTGGGGATGAAGTCCGGGTTGATCTCGTACCTGTGGCGGTGCCGCTCGAAGATCGTCGCGGTTCCGTAGAGCTTCGCAGTCTTCGAGTTCTCCTCGAGCAGGATTTCGTGCGCGCCGAGTCGCATGGTGGCCCCCATGTCCTTGACCGTCCGCTGCTCGGGCAGCAGGTCGACGACCGGATAGGGCGTCTTCGGATTGAACTCGGAGCTGTTCGCGTCCTTGAGGCCCAGGGTCTCCCGCGCGAAGCCGACCGTCGCGAGCTGGAACCCGAGGCAGACGCCCTGGAACGGGATGTCGTGGTCCGCGGCGTACCGGGTGGCGGCGATCTTGCCCTCGATGCCGCGGTCCCCGAACCCGCCGGGCACCAAGATCCCGTCCGCGCCCTCCAGGATCTTCACGCCCTTCTTCTCGATGTCCATGGACTCCACCCAGCGGAGGTTCACCTTGATCCGCGACGCGGCGGACGCGTGGTGGAACGCCTCGATGTGGCTGATGTAGGAGTCCTTGAGGTGCGTGTACTTGCCCACGAGGGCGATGGTGACCTCCCGCTCCGGGTTCTTGAGGCGCTCCAGCATGGCCTTCCATTGCTTCAGGTCCTCCTCCTTGACCGGGAGGTTGAGGGTCTTCAGGATGTACTCCGTGAGACCCTGGCCGTCGAAGAGGAGCGGCACGTCGTAGATGGACGACGCGTCGGGCGCGCTGATCACGCCCTCTACGGGGACGTCGGAGAAGAACGCAATCTTCTTCTTCACGTCCGGCTCGAGGGAGCGCTCCCCGCGCGCGATGATCACGTTGGGCTGGATCCCGGAGGCCCGCAGCTCGCGCACGCTCTGCTGGGTCGGCTTCGTCTTCTGCTCGCCCACGGCGCCCATGACGGGGACCAGGGTCGTGTGAACGTACAGGACGTTCTCCTTGCCAACCTCCTGGCCGAGCTGGCGGACCGCCTCGAGGAAGGGCATCCCCTCGATGTCCCCCACGGTCCCGCCCATCTCGATGAGAACGATGTCCGCGCGGTCCTTCTCCCCCACGGCGCGCAACAGCGCCTTGATCTCGTCCGTGATGTGTGGGATGATCTGGACGGTCCGGCCGAGGTAGTCCCCGCGGCGCTCCTTCTCGATTACCGCACGGTACACCTTGCCCGTCGTGATGTTGTGGTCGCCCCCGAGGTTCACATCGAGGAACCGCTCGTAGTTCCCCAGGTCCAGATCGGTCTCCGACCCGTCGTCCAGGACGAAGACCTCCCCGTGCTGGTACGGGTTCATGGTGCCCGCGTCCACGTTCAGGTAGGGGTCGATCTTGACCGGAGAAACCTTGAGCCCCTTGGACTTGAGCAGGACCCCGATGGAGGAAGTGGAGATTCCCTTCCCGAGTCCCGACAAAACGCCTCCCGTGACGACAACAAACTTCACACTAAGTCACGGGAATGGTCCATCCAAGGGGTCGCACAAATAGTTTGTGCAGCCCCCCGTGAGCGGAACGACAAGCCCTGCGCAAAGACTTATGCGAACGGACGGTCGTGAGATGGGCGATTCGCATGCCGCAAGACCTGACCCTCAACCGGATTCCCGGTCTGCTCCCTGGAACCAAGGTGCCGGACTTCTCCCTGCCCGGCATCGACGGGAAGACGCGCTCCCTGGCCTCGTTCAAGGACAAGCCCGTCGTGGTCGTGTTCTTCACCTGCAACCACTGCCCCTACGTCCAGGCGTGGGAGGCGCGGTTCGTCGAGGTGCAGCGGGATTACGCCGCGAAGGGCGTCGTGCTCGTGGGCATCAACTCGAACGACGAGACGAAGTACCCCGAGGACGACTTGGCCCACATGGTGGAGCGGGCGAAGGAGCACGGGTACAACTTCCCTTACCTGCGGGACGAGAGCCAGAAGGTCGCGGAGGCCTGGGGTCCCGTGGCCACGCCGGACTTCTACGTGCTCGACAAGGACCGCGTGATCCGCTACCGCGGCCGGCTGGACGACAACCACAAGGATCCCAACGCGGTCACCCTTCGGTATCTGCGCGACGCGCTGGACGACCTGCTCGCGGGGAAGAGCCCGCGCGTACCCCTGACGCCGCCGTACGGTTGCTCGATCAAGTGGAAGCCGAATCACTTCGCCTAGATCCGCGCCGTCGGTTGCGGCCGCCGTGGAGACTTCGCAACCGCCAAGCTAGGAAGCTGAGCGTGGCTCGCAGGTTCCCCGCGCGGTCGTACGCACGGGCGATTCGGCGTGCCTCCTCCGGATGATGCTGGAGTTCCTTCGCAAATGTCACCATGTTGGAAAGGGCTCGCGTGAGTTCGTCGACTACGGGGACACTGGCCCGCTGGGAGGTGCGGGAGAGGGGGTTCAGGTCGATGCTGATTACCCTCTTACCCATGCGGACCAGAGCTTCCGTGCGGTCGCCATCCTCCAGCGGCACGAGGACCACGTCCGCCGAGTAAATTCCTTCGCGGTGGCACAGCGCTCGCTTGGACTCGAGCCCGGGGATGCGCGCGTCGGGTCGCGGGCCGAGGACGTCCCGAGCGCCCGCGGCCCGGAGCGCCTTCGCGATCCGCGCGACTCGGGCCTCCGTGCGGTGGAACAGGTTGACTTCGAGGCGAGCCGAGACGGCACGAGCTAGGCGGACGGTCTCCTTGGGGGCCAAGGCCGCCACGTTGCCGTTCACGGAGATGACCGGGTGGTCCGCGGTCAGCAGGAGCGCGGCCGCCGTCTTCTCCGAGACCAGCGCGGGCGCCGGCGTTTCCTCGCCCAAGAGGTAGTCGAATGCCTCGCCGCGTCCGTGGGCGATCAGGCCCTCCGGAACGACGATGCCGTCTCGCCATCCTTGGACGAGCCTCTCCCGGCGCACGAGGGACGCGTATCGCGGGTGGGACTTCGGGATCTTCATAGCATGGCCCTGATCCGGTCCACGAACTTGCCGCATCCGTGCCACAGCGGATCGGCGGTTGGGAGGCCGTACTTCGCCTCGTACTCCTTCACGGTCTGCTCGACCTGCTCGCGGGTCATGTTCTCATGGTTCAGGCCGATGGCGAAGACCTTGCCGCCCCCCGCGATCTTCGCAAAGAACTGGAGCCAATCGATCTCTTCTTGGACCGTCGGCATGGGCCACGCGACGACGTCGCGACGGAAGTTCCTCGTCTTGCGGGCGGGCGCATGCATCATGAAGATGGCCGACGGGAAGGAGGCCATGACGATGGCCCGTGTGCCGCTCACGTAGGCGGGATGGGAGATGCTCCCCTGGCCTTCCACGATGATCACCTGCGGCTTCGTCTCCTCGTACGCGCGGACGACCTCGGCCTCGAGCTCGCCGACCATGAAGTCCCCTTTGATCGCGTCCAGCGGCACGCCGTAGGGCGAGCCCTGAAGCAGCCCCGTCTGGCCCGTGGCGACGAAGGTCGTCTTGATGCCCGCCGCGTTGAGGGCGTCGGTCAGGAGGAGCGCCGTGGTCCGCTTCCCGATGGCCCCGTCCGTGCCCAGGATGGGGATCCGCAGGCACGGGAGCTTGCGGGACTTGTCGCTGAACTGCTGGGCCTCCCGGAGGTCCCGCGGCCGCCGGACGTCGATGAGCTGCACCCCGTGCTCCGCGGCGAGCCGGGCGAACTCGGGGTCGTCGCGGAGGAACTCATGGAGGCCTGCCGCGACGTTGACGCCGTGCTCGATGGCCTCCCGGATGAGGGGCCGGAACTCCTTGGGGATGTACCCGCCGAACGTGGCCACGCCGATGACCAGCGTCTCCGGCTGGCCCTTGTCCAGGGCCTCCCGGAAGTCTTTGAAGATGGGGATGCCGTTCGCCTTGCCGTCAAGGACCTCGCCCGCGTCACGGCCGGCCTTCATGTGGTCGATGACGCCCACAATCTGGTAGCGCTTGGAATACCGGATGAGGCCGTTCGCCGTCTTCCCCGTGTTCTGGCCGAAGTAGCCGTCGCACAGGATCACCGCGCGTTCCATGGGTTCCGCCTCCCGAGACCTGGGTGGGAGGGGAGACGGTCAGGGTCCCATAAAGGCTCGCGAACGACCCCCTGCCGGCGGCCGCGAACCTACTTGATACTTGAGCCCTTTCCCCACGCGTGGAGCTCGGCGTCGTGGGGAAGCCGAACGTGGGCAAGTCCACGTTCTTCGCGGCGGCCACGCTGGCGCCCGCGCAGATTGCGAACTACCCATTCACCACGATCGAGCCCAACCGCGGCATGGCCTACGTCCGCCACCGCTGCCCCCACTTGGATCTCGGCGTTCCATGCAAGCCGAGCAACAGCCCCTGCCAGGACGGGGTGCGCCTGATCCCCGTGGAGCTGCTCGATGTCGCGGGGCTCGTCCCCAAAGCCCACGAGGGCCGCGGCCTCGGGAACAAATTCCTGGACGACCTGCGGCAGGCCAGCGCCCTCGTGCACGTGATCGACGCCACGGGCGGCACGGACTTCGAGGGCAATGTCGTCCCGCCCGAGACCCATGACCCCCTGGAGGACGTCCGCTTCTTGGAGGAAGAGCTCGCGCACTGGATCGCGGGCATCCTCTCCCGCAACTGGGAGAAGGAGGCGCGCCATGCCGACCTGGAGGAGGTCCCCCCCGAGAAGGTCCTGTACGACCGCCTCACGGGCCTCGGTCTCACGGAGGCTCAGATCCACCTCGCCCTCCGCGAGACGCCCCTGGACGCCAAGATGGCCCGATGGACCGCGGAGGACCTGTTCCACCTCGCCCACAGTCTCCGCAAGATCGGCAAACCCATGATCCTCGCCGCGAACAAGGCGGACCTCGCGTCGAAGGAACGCCTCGAGACGCTGGTGGGCGTCGAAGGGTACCGCACGGTGCCTACGTCGGCGGAGTTCGAGCTCGCGTTGCGCCGGGCCGCCCAGGCGCGGCTCGTGACGTACGAGCCGGGCGCGTCCTCGTTCCAGATTTCGGACCCGTCCAAGCTCTCCCCGCCGCAGGCCAAGGGGCTCGAGAAGATCAAGACCTTCTTGGAGGCCCGCGGGTCGACCGGGGTCCAGGCCTGCGTCGAGGAGGCCGTGTTCAAGCTGTTGGACCTCATCGTCGTGTTCCCCGTGGAGGACGAGACGCACTGGACGGACAAGAAGGGGAACGTGCTGCCCGACGCGTTCCTCGTGCCGCGCGGGTCCACCGCCATGGATGTTGCCTTCAAAGTCCACACGGACCTGGGGAAGCACTTCATCCGAGCCATCGATGGAAGAAGCAAGATGGTCGTCGGTCGGGATCATCCGGTCAAGGACGGCGACGTGATCAAGATCATCGCGAAGGCCTGACGATCCGTGGCCCCCGGAGAATGGCGACAAAAGTTCATGATGGTGCATGTGACTCGAACCCCGATGCAGGGTCGGGGGGGGGCGGGGACCTACCTCGCGGTTCCCAGGGTGCGGGGTTGGGCAGCCTGGGCAGCGGAGGGCTGAGCGGCTTGCCGCGAGAGACGACGAAACGAGGTCGCCCTGCGGATTCCTACAAGCGACTTCGAGACTACGGAATCATCGGGAACCTCCACACGGTCGCCCTCGTGGGCGTGGACGGGTCCATCGACTGGTACTGCTATCCCTACTTCGACTCCGCGAGCCTCTTCGGTGCCATCCTCGACAGCTCGAAGGGCGGCCACTTCCGGATTAGCACGCAGAGCTACGCGACGCGGAACCAGTTCTACCTCCCGGACACGAACGTCCTCATCACGCGCTTCCTGACGCGGGAGGCCGTCGGGGAGGTCACGGACTACATGCCCATCGCCCAGGGGAAGGGCGAGGTCCAGCGGCACCGGATCATCCGCCAGGTCGAGGCGGTCCGGGGCACGATTCCGTTCGAGCTCGAGTGCCTCCCCGCCTTCGACTACGCCCGCCGGAGCCATGAGACGAAGCTGGACGAGGCGGGCGCCCAGTTCCTCGCCCCCAACTTGACCCTGACCCTCGCGGGCCTCGTGCCCCTTCAGAAGGCCGGAGCCGGCGTGAGGGCCGACTTCCGGCTCAAGGAGGGCGAATCCGCCTCCTTCGTCTTGGAGGGCACGGACGGTCCGTGCACATTCAACCAGGTCCACCTCAGACCGCCTGAGGTCGAGGAGGCGCGGATCCTCTTCGAGCGCATGCTGGGCTACGCGAACTCCCTCGGTCTCTATGCGGAGGAGATCGGACGCCGCGGCGAGGCGCTGGGCAACTTCCCCCAGGCGTTC